>RFIF01000555.1 GCA_003695655.1 Cyanobacteria bacterium J069 | reverse complement strand
GCGGTGCGGGCATTTTTGCTGGCCCAAGGGCTGCAAAAGCTGGGCTGTGGGGTGGAGGTGGTAGGCTTTCAGTTTGGCGAGGCGCGGTATACGGAGCCGCCTGAAGGGATAGAAGTGGTGGCTGTTCCTGGCACAAACTATCCAGAAATTTTAGGCACGGCGCGACAGGTTTTGGCACAGCTCACGGGCGACCTCGTTTATGCCGTAAAGCCTAAGCCGACCAGCTTTGGCATCGGATTGCTGCGACGGCTGCAAACGCGGCGGCCGCTGCTGCTGGACATGGATGACTGGGAGCTGAGCTGGCACGGCGGCGACGGCTGGCGCTATCGGCCCAGTCCCAAACAACTGGCGCGAGATTTGCTAAAACCAAACGGAGCACTGCGATCGCCCGACCATCCACTCTACATTCGCTGGCTAGAGCGGGCCGTGCCCTGGGCCGACGGGCTGACGGTAGATACAGCGTTTCTCCAGCAGCGGTTTGGTGGCGTATACCTGCCTAATGGCAAAGACACAGATTTGTTTGACCCGGCGCGGCAGGATGCGATCGCCAGTCGTCAGCGGTTGGGGCTATCGGACTATTGGGTGCTGATGTTCCCTGGTGCGCCGCGACCGCATAAGGGGCTAGAAGACTTGCTGATGGCGCTGGATCAGCTGAACCATGCCCCAGCGCGACTGGTGATTGTGGGCGGTAATCCTTATGACAACTACGACGATCGCCTGCGATCGCAGTGGGGCAAGTGGATCATTCCCTTACCCAAAACGCCGCTGGCAGACATGCCCGCCGTCCTCGCTGCCGCCGATGTGGTGGTGGTGCCCCAGCGCGACACGGCGATCGCCCGCGCCCAGTTTCCGCTCAAGCTGACCGACGGCATGGCGATGGCCAAGCCCGTCCTATCTACCCGCGTGGGCGATATTCCGGCAATCCTAGGCGGCACGGGCTACCTGGCAGACCCCGATTCGCCCCCCCAGCTTGCTGCCCAACTGCGGCACCTGCTCAACCATCCGGAAGAAGCACGGCAGCAGGGACAGCAAGCCCGCGATCGCTGCGTAGCGCTCTACAGCCTGGACAAAATGGCGATCGCACTGCGAGAGGTGTTGGAAAAGGTGACAGGGTGACGGGGAACTGGCGCTTTCTCCATCCCGCTATCACGCCATCACCCAAACTACCTTAGGACTTACGCAGTTGGATGATTTTTCGCGGGCTGCGCCCACGAAAAATCATCCAGAATCTATAAAACTCGTTTTAACTGCGTAAGTCCTGTACCTTATGGGCACCGCACAAAATTCACCCCAATGCCACTGGTTCCGGTTTCCGCCACCCAGCCGAGGGTCGTGGTGCCGCGATAGTAGACGCGCTGCCAGATGCGTCCGTCGCCAGTGGTTTGGCGCTGCACGGGGTTAGTGCCATAAATGCGATCGCCCCGCAATACGCTAGACAAAATCGTGCCGTAGGGTGCTGAGCGCACCACCAGTTCTGGCTGCGTCACCTGATAGCACTGGCCGACGGGATCGGTGGGCGGCGGGCCCGCATCGCAATTGCTGAGCAGGGTTGCCGAGCGCACCCAGCCGACGGCCGGTTCCCGAATCTGGGCCACGCCATCTCCCAGCACCCCAGTCAGCGTGATGCGGGTATAGGGCTGGAGCTGGCGCACGACGGTGGTTTGCCCCGTGCTGGTGTAGACGGCCAGGGTGCTGGTGCCGCTATTGCGACAGGTGTTGACGTAGCTGGGCCGTTCAAACACCTGAACATCGGCAGCTTGGGCGATGGGCGCTTGGGCGACTAGATGATTGCTCACCGGGGGGGCGATCGCTGATTCGTCCAAAGCAGATTCGCCTGAACCAGATTTGCCTAAGGCTGTTTCATTTAAAGCAGATGGCTGTGTTGCTAATGAGGCAACACCTGATTCTGCGGACGATACGGCTGCCTGAGCCGTCAGCGGCGCTAGCACACTCGCCCCCAGCAGGCTGGCCAACCCTGCCACCAATCCGCCATAGCTAAAACATTTCTGAGTCCATGTAGCTCGTCGCGTCATACCGTTCAGCTCCTCAATATGAGAGGTTCCTTTCGCTGAGGAATTTAGCACAAGGGCAAAGCTGGAAACTTGCCATACACAATCTTTTCAGGTTTTCGTAACGGTTCCACACATGGAGCACCGGGTTAGCCCGGCTGGAGGAAGCTCTTGCCCAGCTGTTAAGTAGACAATGCGGCATTCACTTGGACAGAACCCTATGAAACGCGAAAAGCAGAACGTGACGCTGCTGGCGCTGTGTCAGGCCCTCGCCATGACCAGCATGACGGTGCTCTTCACCGTGGCGGCGCTTGTCGGTCAATCACTCGTCACCGATGCTTCGCTGGCGACGCTGCCGCTGGCGCTAATGCAGCTTGCCGTAATGCTAGCGACCATTCCTGCATCTATGCTGATGCAGCGGCGGGGGCGGCGATTTGGCTTTGCTGTCGGCACGGTGATTGGCGTCGCGGGCATTGGGTTCGCGGTAACGGCGGTGCTGATCCGGAGCTTTCCGCTATTTTGCGTGGGAACCATCTTGATGGGCGTGTTCAGTGGCTTTTCAGGCTTCTATCGGTTTGCGGCGGCGGAGGCTGCCAGCGACGCCTTTCGGGCACAGGCGATTTCGCTGGTGGTGGCGGGCGGCGTGATTGCGGCACTGATTGGCCCGACCTTAGCTAGCAGCGCCAAGGATGCCTTTGCTAATGCCGAGTTTGCCGGGTCGCTGCTATCGATTGTGGGCTTGCAGGCGATCATCCTGTTGCTGCTGATTGGGATTAAGCTACCCGCCATGAATTTTGCTCCTGCCTCGACGCAGCCTCTGAGCGTGGGAGGGCAGTCTTCCAGTGTCAAAGCGGGACGGCCGCTCGCGAAAATTCTGCGACAGCCTATCTTCATCGTGGCCGCATTGGGCAGCAGCGTGGGCTATGGCGTAATGGCGCTGCTGATGACGGCGACGCCACTGGCGATGACGGGAATGAATCACCCCTTCCATTCGGCCGCTTCCGTCATTCAGTGGCACATCTTAGGCATGTTCGCGCCGTCGTTCTTTACTGGCTTTCTGATTGCGCGATTAGGCGTGCTGAATATTATCCTGGCGGGCGTCGGGCTGAATCTCGCAAGCGTGGCGATCGCCCTCTCCGGCGTAACCTTTCCCCATTTCCTGATCGCGCTCACGGTGCTGGGGCTGGGCTGGAATTTTATGTTCGTCGGCTCCACCACGCTGCTCACCGAAACTTACACCTTTGCTGAAAAAGCGAAAACTCAGGCCGCGCACGACTTCCTGATGTTTGGCGCAGTTGCCGGATTCACCTTCCTATCCGGGCACCTGCTAAATGGCTTTGGCTGGGCCGTGGTGAATTATGCCGCGCTGCCGCTGCTGCTGGTGACGCTGGGCGCGG
>RFIF01000554.1 GCA_003695655.1 Cyanobacteria bacterium J069 | reverse complement strand
GTTTCATCGTTAGAATGTGGTAATTCTTATGAAACCCTTTCCTGCTCTTCCTTTGCAAGCTTTTGTCCCGTACTTAGACCCAGACCTTGTTTGAATTTCGCAACGAATTGGTCAGCCAGTATCCCCGCGCTGCCCTGATGCGCCTGCCCGATGCCCGTGAAAACCTGGGGCTGTCGCTGCATCCGGGCGCACGCGACTACTACAGCCAGGATGAACCCGCTTTTTTGGTGGAATATGCCGAAGTCATGGGATTTCTGCTGTCCTTTGCGGTCTTACTCGCCTCCAGCCTGTGGCAATTTCGCCGCTGGCTCGACGAGCGTCAGAAAAACCGTGCCGATATGTATAACCTCAAAGTGTTGGCGCTGCTGGAACAAGCCCAGCAGGCCAAAACGCCCGCAGAACTAGAAAACCTGCGGCAAACGCTGTTTGAAATGTTTCATAAAGTCGTGACCGACCTGGACACCGATCGCATCTCTCAAGCGTCGTTCCAATCTTTCACGTTTCCGTGGGATGTTGCCATCAACACCATCCGCCATCGCGAATTATTGATGAACCAGGAGCCGGGGTCAGGTGACAGCGCTACTCCTGACCCCTGACCCCTGACTCCTAGCACCTAGCTTCTGGCTAAGCCGAGTAGCGCGCCTCTACCCAGCGCCGCATTTCCGCTTCAGAATCGGTCGAAAAGCGGCGATCGCGCTCTGGATCATAGGCGTGCCAAGCCACTCGCCCGTTTGTCGAACGGGTCTGCCAGACTCGCAGTTCCGGCGCTTGGGTCAGCCAACGAACAAATCCCTGCCAAGTGTAGCCCTGGCGATGAGCGGAATCCGCCGTGGGAGTAAACTGAGTCTTCGCGTGTGCCTTGAAGTTTTCAAGTTGCTTTAGACTCAACGTGAGTTGAGTGGCGAGGTCATCGGACTGCTGCCTTTCTTGCAGCGATGACGCAGACTGAGTTTTCCCACGGAACAGTACCTCAAAGCCATGAGCAATTGGCGTAAAGAGATTGATTGATTTCATCCGTAACAACCTCAAAACTAAACTCAATTGGACTCAGAATCGGTATATCCATCCGTGGAATACCTTCTATATCTAGAATAGAAGGTGTTTACAGAAATACACATGGTGAATCAATGGCGAAAACGCTTAATAAACTTAAAACCAGAAGTATTTTTGGCTTATGACCTTTGAAACAGAAAAGCTACTGGATGACACGGGCTGGGCGCTACTGCGATCGCTCCAGGAAGACGCCCGCCTGTCCTATAGTGAGCTGGGCCGGCGCGTCGGTCTGTCGGCTCCGGCAGTGGTCGATCGCATCCGCCGGATGGAAGACCTGGGCATCATCACGGGCTATCGCGTCGAACTCGATCTGTCGAAGCTGGGCTACAGCATCATCGCCTTCATGCGGATCGAGTCCTTTCCCGGCGAGTTTGCCCGCCTGAGCGATCGCCTCCAAGCCATGCCCGAAGTGCTGGAGTGCCACCGCGTCACGGGCAGTGATGACTATATCGCCAAGGTGGCCGTGTCCTCTGTCGCTCATTTAGAATCACTGATTGACCAGTTCACCAACAGCCAGGTGACGACGCTGATCGTCCTTTCGTCCCCCGTCACCCGCCGCACAATCGCACAAGGGCCGTTGCGTTAAGCAGCACTGCTTTTCACCCGCCTGATGCAACCATCGGAAAACTTCATCCCATCTCGCTCATCCTTAAGGCTCATCTGCCGATGCTCATCCCTGATCCTTCATCCCTTCTCATTTTTCCGCCCACCCTTAGGCGAAGATAATAGATACAAGAAACCTTGCTTTAACTCCATCCTGGCAACCTGTAGGACTCACTTACGAATCATTTACGAATCATTTAGGAATCATTCATGGCTAAAGGAGAGTTCATAGACACTGGCCTTGCCCATCCCACAGTCAAGCTGGGACTGCCCACGATGTTTCGCCTGGGGCTGTTTCAGATGGGCTTGGGCATTATGTCGCTGCTGACGCTGGGCGTGCTAAACCGCGTCATGATCAAGGAACTGGCGCTGCCAGCGACGCTGGTGGCAGCGACGATCGCCATGAATCAGTTTGTGGCTCCGGCGCGGGTGTGGTTTGGGCAAATGTCGGATGCCAAGCCGCTGGGCGGCAGCCACCGCACGGGCTACGTGTGGCTAGGGGCGGCGCTGTTTACGATGGCGTCGTTTTTGGCGGTGCAGGTGGTGTGGCGCGTCAATGACAGCATTTTGGCAACGGGCTGGGGCGCTGTAACCTACGGCTGGATTGCGCTGCTGGCGCTGGTGTTTGCGCTGTATGGGCTGGCGATTAGCGCCAGTTCGACACCCTTTACGGCCATGCTGGTGGATGTGTCGGATGAGGACAATCGCCCAAAGCTGGTGGGCATTGTCTGGTCGATGCTGATGGTGGGGATTATCGTCGGGGCGATCGCCTCTGGCGGGCTGCTGCGACAGATCGAGTCAGACGCGCCGCTGGAACTCGTGCAGGCTTCGATCAACCGAATTTTTCTGATTATTCCGGCGATCGTGTTTGGGCTGACGATTATCGCTACTTGGGGTGTGGAAAAGACCTTTTCGCGCTATCGGTCACGCTCAACGATCGCCGATCGGGAAGACAAGATTACGCTGGGGCGATCGCTCAAAGTGCTGACTGCCAGTCGCCAAACGGGGCTATTCTTCAGCTTCTTAATGATGATGACCCTCAGCCTATTTTTGCAAGAGTCGGTGTTGGAACCCTATGGCGGCGAAGTGTTTGGCATGTCGATTGCAGAATCAACCCGGCTCAACGCCTTTTGGGGATTGGGCACGCTGATCGGCATTTCCGCCACGGGTTTTCTGATCGTGCCGCGCCTGGGCAAACATCGCACCGCCAAGCTGGGCTGCTATGCCGTCGCGGCCAGCTTTTTGCTGATCATTCTGGCGGGCTTTTCGGCCAATCCCAAAATGCTGAATCTGGCGATGCTAATTTTTGGGCTGGCTTCCGGCGTCACCACCAACGGCGCAATCAGCCTGATGCTGGACTTGACGGCGGCGGAAACGGCGGGCACCTTCGTTGGCGCGTGGGGGCTGGCGCAGGCGATGTCGCGGGCGGTGGCGGCGGTGTTGGGCGGCGCGGCGCTGGATGTGGGGCGGGTGCTGTTTGGGTCGCCGCTGCTGGCCTACAGCTTTGTGTTTGCGCTGCCGATTTTGGGGATGCTGTTGGCGGTGCGACTGCTCGATCGGGTGAATGTGCAGGAGTTTCAGCTCCAGGCAAAAGAGGCGATCGCCGCCGTGCTGCAACAAGAGTTGGACTAGCCGCGAGGTCGAAATGACGAACAACTGCCCGCTGGTGTGGATTGTGATGGGTGTCTCTGGCTCTGGCAAAAGCCTTGTGGGCCGGCGGCTGGCACAGCATCTAGAGTGCGATTTTCTGGAAGGCGATCGCCGTCATTCCCCGGCGAATATTGCCAAAATGCAGGCTCACATGCCGCTGAACGATGGCGATCGCCGCCAGTGGCTGTTGGATATGGAGGCAGATATTCAGCGGGCGATCGCCCTGCATCGAGAAACGGTTCTCACCTGCTCTGCCCTAAAACGTGCCTACCGCACTCAGCTTGCCGGGCCCGGACGAGTGCAACTGGTGTGGCTGAATGTGCCCCAGGCTGAGCTAGAGCGGCGATTGACCAGCCGACTCGATCACTACATGCAACCCGCGATGCTGCACAGCCAACTGGCGGCGTTTGAGTCGGTTGCGTCTGAGGAAGCTGTGATCACGGTGGATGGGCAGCTTGCGCCGGATGACATTGTGGATCAGGTGCTCATGCAGGCGATCGCCCAGTTCCCAGGCTTAAAAAAAACCTGGTGGCAAAGAATGACCGAGGAGCTGAACGAACCAACTGAACACCCAAAATCCTTAGCAGCAATCCATAGAAATCCCCTATGGATGTGAAAAGTCTGCGAGAATCGAAACATTGAGATTTCACGAAGCCGTCAAGAGCGAACGCCAGGATGTTAACCGGATCAATCTTACAGAAGCTGAGAGATGCCCACCCGGCCAATTCAGCCGAGGGCAAGCGGGCGCTCAACTTTGGGGTTTATTACAAAAACACGCTGGTAGCCCTTTGTCATGCGCTGGAAGATTCGATCTTGGAGCATGACTATGCGCCGCTAGTGATTACGGCGTTTCAGCGGGGCAAGTGGTATCTGCAAGAGGCCGACCGCTACGCCCACATTGCGGAGAAATCGCCGCAAATTGTGATTATGGCGGCGGATGATGCAGGCTTTGCGGAGCATCCCACTAGCCAGCGCGACAATGTGGCGCTGGTTGGGCTGGACGAGGCCGATCCGGTGGCGCAGGAATGGCACCTGATCATTGTGTCGCCAGACTATACGGCAATGGTGCTGTGTCAAGAGCTAGACGAGGCCGACTATCTCAAAGCTGGCTTTCCCAACCACGATTTGGAGCGCAAGTTTTACGGGCTGTGGACGTTTGAGCCGTCGCTGGTGCTGGAAACGGCGGAACTGGCGATCGCCCACCTCGGCCGCTATAGTCCCGACCTGCAACAGCAACTGACCGAGCGACTCAGCGCCATTCAGGCCCAGGTGCTACAAGAAGACGCCCTTTGCGCCTCCCCCACCGCAGACAACCTGGGCGACATCGTGTCGCGAGTGGTGGACTATCTGCAAACCCACCAACCCGCCGACCCGCAGGAATTCAGCGATCGCTTCGCAGTCGATGACAACCTCATTTCCAACGAGCTGCAAGCCTATCTGCGGATTGCCCAACTGATCGACCTGACCGACCTCAGTAACCCCATGGCCGCCGCCGAAGTGGCAACCCTCACCGAAGCCATGGGGCAACTGCTCGATCTGCCCGCCTGGCAACTCCATCGGCTCCAGCTTGCCAGCTTGCTGCACCGCATTGCCCTGATTGAATCCAGCACGACGCTGCTAAGTCCGGGCGTTTCTGCTCGCTTTGATGAAGATGCCACGGTGCCGCTGTCTTGTCCGCTGATTCCCGGCACGCAACTGCTGCGCCGCATGAGCCGCCTCAAGGCGATCGCCACCATCCTCACCCACCACACCGAGCGCTGGGACGGGCAGGGCTATCCGGCTGGGCTACGCGGCGACGAAATTCCCCTGGAATCACGCATCCTGGGGCTGGCGATCGCCTTTCAAACCCGCGTTACAGAGCTAAACGCCCAGCCCAGCACCGACCCTTTGCAAAACCTGACGACGGTGCTCGACCAGTGCAAAGCCGAACAGGGCGATCGCTGGGACCCTAAACTTGTGGAAACCCTGGCCCTGCTGATTGCGGGTGTCCAGCAAGGGCTGAGTCTCTCTGCCTCAGTTCCCAAAATTGCCTCCGGTCTATGGCTGCTCGACTCTCATTCCGAAGATGACCTGCTGGGTCTGTCCGTAGAAGCCAATCCTGTAGAAGCACCGTAGCCCTGTTTTGTCGAAACGCTATGAATATCAAAGAAATTCACGCTGGAACGCTGAAGCAACTGGCTGGAGCAGACCTGCAAGACGAAGACCTCAGCGGCGCAGACTTGACCCGCGCGAATCTTGCCGGAGCCAACCTCACTGGCGCGGTCTTGACGGATGCCCGCCTGTCTAGCGCCCGACTCGACGGCGCTAACCTGATGGGCTGCGACCTCAGCCGGGCCGACCTGCGCGCCAATTGCCTCGGCACCAACTTGATGCAGTCCAACCTCAGCGAGGCCGACCTGCGGGGCAGCAACCTGCGCGGTGCCAACCTGATGCAGGCAAACCTTAGACGCGCTGTGTTTACGGGCGCATTCCTCAGCGGCGCAAACCTGATAGGCGTGAACCTGAGCGGTGTGGATCTGCGCGGTGCCGACCTGCGCGGTGCCAATCTCAGCAATGCCAATTTGCAAAATGCCAACCTGCGACAGGCAAATCTGCAAGGCGCAGTGCTGACGGAGGTCAACCTGGAGGAAGCGGATCTGCGCGAGGCCAATCTGGCCGGAACCAACGCCGCTGGGGCCAACTTTCTCTGCGCGGAGCTAGAAAATGCCAATTTGGAGGGCGCAAATCTATCGGGGGCTTGCGTGCGGGGCACCCTGCTGGATACCAATGGCTAGGGTTTTGGATTGTTTAACAAATGTGAATTCGGGCAGTTTCAACCGTCAGGCGATTTAGGATCACGGGATCAGGCGATCGCCATCGTGGCTTCCTGACCATGCTGCCGCAGCGCGTCCATCAGCTCATCGCGATAGTCGTGAAAGATCGCGTGTCGCTTGACGTGGTGTGTGCGTTCGGGGAGGTCGATGGTCATCACTTTGCGGACTGTCGCGGATACTGTCGGCGGCTTCTAGTCCGTATTCCAGCCCTTGGGACACTTCCTGCTGCCAGCCCGTCAGCGGCAGCCGCGCCTCCCGCTCTAGCGCCCGCTGCGCTTCAAAATCGGAGGAGCCGGGCGATTGAAAACTGGGTTCATTGGTCATAGCGCTCAATCCATATACAGTTCACATGCACTTCAAAACAAAGCCCGAGAGATAGGGCGCAGTTCTGCGACCATCTCCCGGGCTTTTGTCCCGCCGTGGAACTGGCAAAAATTTCGGTCAGAAATTCTTAAAACCAGCCTGCTTCTCTCGGACCAGTCGCTTGCGGCTATTCAGCCCAATTCACCCCAAGCCGGAACCCTAGAAGCCTCTTTTATATGCTTAGGACTTACGCAGTTGGATGATTTTTCGCGGGCTGCGCCCGCGAAAACTAATCCAGAATCTATAGAACTAGTTTCAACTGCG
>RFIF01000553.1 GCA_003695655.1 Cyanobacteria bacterium J069 | reverse complement strand
GACTTGTGGCACTTGAGCAGTCGCATCAACCGTAAGCTATTGGCTCATACCGTTTGTCGCTGGCTCAATCGCCACAGTCCTAACCCTTTGCAGTTTGAGGAGCTTGTGGCTGCTTAGTTTTAGTCGCACATCGCGTGAGATTACTATCTGAGATGACCTATCTGAGATGACTAAATTAATGATGAGCTGGCAAACATGAACTGGCAAACCAGGGCATAAGCACCAGCACAGGAGCCATATTGTTCCGATCTTAAGCTGAAAGTGATGTTGCGGAATGGCTGGGTAGCGCGAAAGGAGCGACTTGTCTGCATTTGCGCTGGCGCATTCTGCACTTGCACATTTTGCACTTGCATTTGCATGACCGATTGTTCTATCAGGGCTGATGCAGTTGAAACACGGGTGAAACGAGTTGTGTAGTTTCTGGACGATTTTTGACAGGCGCGGCCGGTTAAAAATCATCTAACTGCGTAAGCCCTGCTAACTGCGTAAGCCCTGCTTTGGTAAAGCTTTTTCTCTGGCGAAACCGTTGTCTTGCTGCCGATTGAGTTGCGGTGACTAGATGGCGACTGGTTTGGAAACCGCTTGCAAGGGGTTGGAACTGTACGCTGTGGTCTATTCTCCCGGCAAGATTTCCAGTAAACTCTTAATCAAGATTGGTGAGATTGCAGGTTGGTTATGCAGATTCTTCAGGACACCCATCGAGAGAATTTGCCCAGAGAGCGTTCCCAGATAGCTTACTCCCGGAGTTTGTTCAATGGGCTTGCTTAGGAAATCTGCCGAGGGATCTGGCTCAGAGAACTGGCTCAGAGAACTGGCTCAGGGAGCATCTAGCTAGAGCGTCATGACTCATTCAGTTTCGGTCTGCATCCCGACGTACCGCCGTCCAGCACTGGTGAAAGCGGCAGTCGAGTCGGCTTTGGCTCAGCAGTATCCCAGCCTGGAAATTGTCGTGAGCGACGACTCGCCGGACGATCGCACCGAAGTCGCGCTTGCCGACCTGATCACCAGCCGCAGAGTGCGCTATGTTCGCAATCGTCCGCCGCTGCGCCAGGCAGGCAATGTGAATCAACTGTTTGACTTGGCAACGGGCGAGTTTTTGGTTTTGCTGCATGATGATGATTTGCTGGTACCGGGGGCGATCGCCCGTCTGCTGGCGTGTTTTGAGGCTGATCCCAGCATTGCCGCAGCTTTTGGCAAACAGTATTTGATGAACCAGCAGGGTGTTGTAGATGAGGCGGCGTCGGCAGCGCTAAATGTGGCCTATTGGCGAGTTGCAGCGCGGGCCGGTCGGCAGGCTCAACCGCTGGAGTCGGCGCTGGTGGCGCAGTTTCCCAACGACGGGTTTATGGTGCGCACAGCGATCGCCCGCCAGGTGCGATATCGCGATACGGCAGTCGTGGGCGATGCCTGCGATTTAGACTTTGGGCTGCGGCTGGCGGCGGTGTCTGAGGCGTTTTATTTTTTAGACGAATACACTGCCAGCTATCGCTCGACGGAGGTTTCGATCACTGTCGCCCACAACTATACCCATCTCACTTTTGACTTGCTCAGGTCTGTGGAGTTGCCCGCTGAGCTAGAGCCAGTGCGGCTAATTCAACTGCAAAAATATGCCACCCCTGCCGTTAACTGCTGGTTGGCGAGGGGCGACTGGGCGGCGTCGTCTCGCGTCTACTGGTCTGCGGGCTATGGCTGGCGCAACCGCCTCTCGCTTAAAGGATGGGTGCAGGGGGCGCTGCTGCTCTGTCCGCCAGCGTTGAGTCGGCGGCTGGTGGCAATGCTCAGGCGGCTGCGGGATGCAATCGTAAGCAGTGCTGATTGGGCAGGCTTGGCAAGTGAATAAGGGGGCGATTCGATCGGCGATCGCCACCCTGTAAAAACAAAGCGATCGCGCAGATTCGAGCACCTGACTCCTGATTGGGGCGATCGCCCCAGTTGCCGTCTGCTCAGGCTAAGCTTTGACCAACAGCTTCAGGTCTTCAATCATCAGCGCCAGCACATTGACGCTGTCTACATCCGTCGCCACCCAGGCATTCGCCGTGAGCTTGATGGCGTGGCGATTGTCAAGCAGGGTTTTGCCCCGCGTCCACTTGCCCTCGGTTTCAATTTCTACCTGTCCCCGGCGAAAGCGGAGCGTTTCTGGATAGAACAGGTACGCCAACGTTGAGGCATCGTGAACCAAGAAGCCCTGCTGCCCTTCGGTTTCCCGATAGGCCAGCGCCGTCCCCACCATAAACTGGCATAGATCCACGACAAACTTAGAAATTGGGCTAGTCGGTGCCACTTCCATGACTTGCGCTGCCATGGCTGGAGTGAAGACCACATGGCGCGTCACATCTAGCGGCAGCACGATGAGATTGTCGCAGGTGGCAAACACGAGCTGTGCGGCTTCGGGGTCGTAGGCAATGTTGAACTCGGCCTCGGGCGTGATGTTGCCCGGTGCAGCAAAGGCCCCGCCCATAATCACGATTTCTTTTGCCAGGTGCAGCACGCCGGGTGATTTTTTCTCGGCGGCGGCTAGATTGGTCAGCGGGCCGATCGCCACGATCGTAATTTCGCCCGGAGCCTGCTTCAGCTTCTCGATCAGCACTTCATCGGCAGGGCGCGCAGTTTCATAGCTGTGGGCGATCGCGGGCAGCGTATGCGACAGGTTGCCCATACCATCGGCCCCGTGAATATAGCCTGCATCTTCGGCATCGCCTTCCGAGCCGCCAATCACGCCCCGACCCACCTCGATTGCCTCATGCCCACAGAGAGCAAGCAGCTTTGCCGCGGCGACAAAGGTGAGGCGGGCATGAACATTGCCATCAGCCGAGGTAACGGCAATCAGTTCGGCCTTCCCCTGGTTCACCAGGCTCAGCAGCCAGAGAAAAGCGAGGCTATCGTCGCCGCCGGGGTCGGTGTCTAGAATCAGCTTGGGGAGGGTAGTTGCCATAGAATTTCCGAAAAGTATGCGAACAGAACGGTCTGAATTGCGTTGAATGGGACGCGACGCCAAATTTGACTCCAAACCTACCAGACAGGGCTTACGCAGTTGAAACGAGTTTTATAGATTCTGGATGATTTTTCGCGGGCGCAGCCCGCGAAAAATCATCCAACTGCGTAAGTCCTACCAGAATTGCTCTGAGAGTCCTGTGATCCACGCAAGTTTTTTAGGTTTTCGGGTCGGAATTTTGAATTTTGAACGGCTGAGGTATTCATAATCAGCCCCTAACCCCTGATCCCTAACCCCTGATCCCTAACCCCTGATCCCTAACCCCTGATCCCTAACCCCTGATCCCTAACCCCT
>RFIF01000552.1 GCA_003695655.1 Cyanobacteria bacterium J069 | reverse complement strand
AGCCAGGGCCCGATCGCATGGTGGTGTTTCAAAACTATGCGCTGCTGCCCTGGCTGACGGTGCGCGAAAACATTGCCCTGGCGGTGAATCGCGTCATGGCGACGGCTTCCAAATCTGAGCGCAGCGCCGTGGTGGAACAGCACATCGACCTGGTGAACCTGCGCCACGCGGCGGACAAGCGACCGGGGCAACTCTCTGGCGGCATGAAGCAGCGGGTGGCGATCGCCCGTGCCTTATCCATTCGCCCGAAACTCTTGCTGCTGGACGAACCCTTTGGGGCGCTGGATGCCCTCACCCGCAGCAGTTTGCAAGACCAGCTTATGCAAATTGCGGAAGAGCATCAGCTCACCTGCGTCATGGTGACGCACGACGTGGATGAGGCGCTGCTGCTGAGCGATCGCATTGTGATGCTGACCAACGGGCCTGAGTCCTACATCGGGCAAATCATGGAGGTGCCGTTTGAGCGGCCGCGCGATCGCCTGGAGGTGGTGAACCATCCCAGCTACTACGCCATGCGGAGTGAAATCGTGTACTTCCTGAATCAGCAAAAGCAGGCGAAGAAGCGCAAGGCGGCGGTGCAGGTGGGGGCGATCGCCCGCAACGGTTTGGAAAAAGTCAACCTGGAACTCGGCTTTGTGCCGCTGACGGACTGTGCGCCGCTGGTGGTGGCCAAAGAAAAGGGCTTCTTTGCAAAGCATGGGCTAGAGCAAGTCACCCTCAGCCGCGAACCAAGCTGGAAAGCGATCGCCGACGGCATCACCAGCGGCCGCCTCGACGCGGCTCAAATGATCGCCGGGATGCCGCTGGCGCTGACCCTGGGCATGGGCGGCAAGTCACCAGTTCCCGTCACTACGGGGCTGGTGCTGAGCCGCAACGGCAACGCCATCACCCTCAGCCAGCGCTTTTTGCATGAAGGCGTGCGATCGCTGGCGGATCTGAAGGCGGCGATCGCCCGCACCCCCGACAAGGTGCCCACCTTTGCAGTGGTGCATCCCGCCTCCATGCACAACCTGATGATGCGCCATTGGCTGGCGACGGGCGGCATCAACCCCGACAAAGATGTGAATATTGTCACGATTCCGCCGCCGCAGATGGTGGCCGCGCTCAAGAGCGGCAGCATCGACGGCTATTGCGTGGGCGAACCGTGGAACTCGCGAGCGATTCAGGAAGGGCTGGGCTATGCGATCGCCACCGACCTCGACATCTGGCCCGGTCACCTGGAAAAGGTGCTGGGCGTCCGCGAAGACTGGGCCGACCGCTATCCCAAAACCCACATCGCCCTGTCCACCGCCCTGCTCGAAGCCTGTGAATATTGCGACGATCGCCGCCACCGCGAAGAACTGGCAGAGCTGCTGTCCCAAACTGAATATGTGGGCGCAAGTGTCGAACAGCTCCGCCCTGGTCTCGTTACGCCCTACGACCGGGGCATGGGCGAAGCGCCAGAGCAACTGCTGCGCTACAACCAGTTCTTCGTCGATCGCACCAACTGTCCCTACCGCACCGAGGGTCTATGGATCATGACCCAGCTCGCCCGTTGGGGCATCACGCCCTTCCCCCGCAATTGGGTCGATATCCTCGACCGCACTCGCCGCGTGGATGTGTTTGGAGCCGCAGCCCGCGACCTGAGCCTTCCCGATACCGAGCCTAACCGCACGCCCATTACCTTTGCCGATGGCAGCGTATTTGATCCCGACGACCCCATCGGCTACCTCAACAGCCTGGCCATCAAGCGCGACCTCCAAATCGAGGAAATCACGGTGGATCAGGGGTTAGGAGTGGGGGTTTAGGGGAGACGCAGAGAGGGAAGCCCGATGAAATGAAGGGGCGATAAGAGCCGCCGCCAATTCATATCTTCCTTCTCTCCCCCTCCCCCATTACTCCAGTTCTCCTAACCCCCCAATCCCCAGCAACCCCTTACACCCAAACCCTAACAATGCAGACTCTCGACACTGCCCAAATTCAGCCACAGCCTGCGCCAACGACCGATGCTTTCTTACTCGTCGAGAATGTCTCGAAGGTCTATCCTACTCAGGGCGGTGGCACCTACACCGTGTTAGACGGGGTAGACCTGACGGTGCAGGAAGGCGAGTTTGTCAGCATTATTGGCCACTCCGGCTGCGGCAAATCGACGCTAATGGATATGGTGTCGGGTTTTCGGACGCCGTCCAGCGGTGAGGTGCGGCTGCGAAACCAGCGCATTGTTGAACCCGGCCCCGATCGCATGGTGGTGTTCCAAAATTACTCGCTGCTGCCCTGGATGACGGCCTACGAGAATGTCTACCTGGGCCTGCACTCGGCGCGGCCGGATCTGTCTAAGAGCGAGAAAGCAGCGATCGCCCGCGAACACCTGGCCATGGTCGGCCTCACCGACGCGATGGATAAGAAACCGCGCGCCCTCTCTGGCGGCATGAAGCAGCGGGTGTCGATCGCCCGCGCCCTGGCGCTGCGGCCGGAGATTCTGCTGCTGGATGAACCCTTTGGCGCGCTCGACCCGATTACCCGCGAGGAACTGCAAGAGGAACTGCTGAAAATCTGGACAGATCACCGGGTCACGGTGCTGATGATTACCCACGACATCGACGAAGCGCTGCTGCTGAGCGATCGCATTGTGATGATGACCAACGGCCCCGCCGCCAAAGTCGGCGAAATTCTAGACGTTCCCTTCGCCCGCCCCCGCAACCGCAGCCGGGTTATGGAAGACCCCCGCTATTACGAACTGCGGAACGAGGCGCTGGACTTCCTCTACCACCGCTATGCCCATGACGATGTGAGCTGAGTTTGAGGGGAAAGGGAGATAAGGAGAGGGGGAGATGAGGAGTTTCGGTTGTCGGTTAGCCTGCGCATCATCTCCTTATCTCCTCATCAAGTTCGTCACCCCAACACCCAATTGAGGAA
Source organism: Cyanobacteria bacterium J069 (assembly GCA_003695655.1). Classification (GTDB taxonomy): domain Bacteria; phylum Cyanobacteriota; class Cyanobacteriia; order Elainellales; family Elainellaceae; genus Thermoleptolyngbya. Next base: position 3,577 of record RFIF01000552.1, on the reverse strand, counting down.
ATTGATGAAGGAAGAATCCCCCATTAAAACCCTTTGCCCCTACTGCGGCGTGGGCTGCGGGCTAGAAGTGGTGCCGTCACAGGGCAAGGTGCCGTGGCAGGTGCGGGGCGATCGCGCGCATCCGTCGAGCCAGGGGATGGTGTGTGTGAAGGGCGCAACGGTGGCGGAGTCGATCGGCAAGGATCGGCTGCTGTATCCGATGTGGCGGGAGTCGCTGGATCAGGACTTTCGGCGGATTAGCTGGGACGAGGCACTGGAGAAACTGTGCGATCGCATTTGCACCGTCCTCGCCGCCCAGGGGCCAGACGGCATCTGCATGTACGGCTCTGGGCAGTTCGTCACCGAAGACTACTACACCGCCCAAAAGCTGATCAAGGGCTGTCTCGGCACAAATAACTTCGACGCCAACTCGCGGCTGTGTATGTCTTCGGCCGTGTCGGGCTATGTGCAAAGCTTTGGCGCAGACGGGCCGCCCTGCTGCTACGACGATTTGGAACAGACCGACTGCGCCTTCATCGTCGGCAGCAACATGGCCGAGTGCCATCCGATCGCCTTCAACCGCCTGCGGAAATATCACAAAAAAACGCCCCACGCCCGCCTGATCGTGGTCGATCCGCGCCGCACCCAAACCGCTGAAGCCGCCGACCTGCACCTGCCCATTCGCCCCGGCACCGATATTGATTTGTTCAACGGCATCGCCTACTTGCTAATGCGGGACGGCTTTGAGCAGTCGGAATTCATTCAGCAGCACACCAGCGGCTTTGCCGACTACGCCGAGGTGCTGCGCCACTACGCGCCGGAGATTGTGAGCGATCGCTGCGGTATCTCCATTGCTGACCTGGAAACCGCCGCCCGCTGGTGGGGCGAGTCGGGGCGGGTGCTGTCGCTGTGGTCGATGGGGCTGAACCAGTCCAGCGAGGGCACGGCCAAAGTCCGCAGCCTGATCAACCTGCACCTGCTGACGGGGCAAATCGGCAAACCCGGCGCGGGGCCGTTTTCGCTGACGGGGCAGCCCAACGCGATGGGCGGCCGCGAGGCGGGCGGGTTGTCGCACTTGCTGCCGGGCTATCGGTTTGTGGCCAATCCCCAGCACCGTGCCGAAGTCGAACAAGCCTGGGGACTGCCGCCAGGACGCATTTCGCCCAACCCCGGCCGCACTGTGTGGGACATGATTCGCGGGCTGGAAGCGGGTGAAGTCGGACTCTTCTGGATTGCGGCGACCAATCCGGCCGTGAGTCTGCCCGATCTGGTGCGCGTGAAAGCGGCTATGCGGCGATCGCCCTTCACCATCTACCAGGAAGCCTACTTTCCCACCGAAACCGCCGAATTCGCCCACCTGCTGCTGCCCGCCACCCAATGGAGCGAAAAGAGCGGCACCATGACCAACTCCGAGCGCTATGTCACGCTGGCGCGATCGTTTCAACCACCACCCGGCGAAGCGAAAGCCGACTGGGAAATCTTCTGTGAAGTGGGTCGCCACCTCGGCTTTGAGCAACAATTTCCCTTCCAAACCTCCGCCGAAGTTCACGCCGAATTTGTCCAGTTCACCCACGGTCGCCCCTGCGACATGAGCGGCATTAGCCACGACCGTTTGCAGCAAGAAGGCGCGTTGCAATGGCCGGAATCTAGGGATCAGGAGTCAGGGATCAGGGGTCAGGAGGAGTCAGGGGGCTGGGGGCTGGGGTTAGGAGTTGAGGTTCAGGAAGAAGCGCTCCAAATGGATCGGGACCTGTCCCCTGCTCCCTGTAACCTGCCCCCTGGAGCAAAGCGCCTCTACACCGACTTGCAGTTCCACACGCCCGATGGTCGCGCTCGGTTTGGCGCGGTTCATTCGCGGGGGCTGGCGGAACCGCCCGACCCAGACTTTCCGCTGGTGCTGACGACGGGGCGGCTGTATGGCCACTGGCACACGCAGACCCGCACCGGGCGCACCGAAAAGATTACGCAGATGCACCCCAACCCGTTTCTCGAAATTCACCCCCGCGATGCGGAGCCACTGGGCATTGGGGAGGGAGACTTGGTAGAAGTGCGATCGCGCCGGGGTTGGGCCCGTTTTCCTGCCAAAGTGACCAAGGCGATCGCCCCTGGCACGGTCTTTGTGCCCATGCACTGGGGCACACTCTGGGCAGACAATGCCGAAGCCAACGCCCTCACTCATCCCGAATCGTGCCCTGATTCCAAGCAGCCAGAGCTAAAAGCCTGCGCCGTGCAGCTTGTTCCAGTTCAGGCGGAGATTGCTGTGCGCGAGGAGTTGGGGGTGATGGGGTGATGGGGTGACGAAGTGCCTGCTCCAACACTCCCACACTCCCACACCCCAACACTCCTCTAGCGCTCCTCCAGCGCCAGCTTCACCAGCCGATCCACCAGCTCCGGGAACGGCACACCGCTGGCGGCCCAGAGCATGGGATACATGCTGGTGGCGGTGAAGCCAGGCATGGTGTTGATTTCGTTAATAAAGACTTCTCCGGTGGATTCGCAATAGAAGAAATCCACGCGGGCCAGTCCGGCGGCGTCTACCGCTTCAAAGGCGCGGACGGACATCTCCTGAATTTGGCGGGCGATCGCCTCTGGCAAGTTCGCGGGAATATGCAGATCGGCGAGTCCCTCGGTGTACTTCGTCTCGTAGTCGTAGAAGTCGCTCTTGTAGGTGATCTCGCCCACCACCGACGCTTGCGGATTATCGTTGCCTAGCACGGCACACTCCACTTCACGCGGCGCAGGTACGGCCGCTTCCACAATCAGGCGGCGATCGTAGCTGGCGGCGCTGTCGAGGGCGGCTTCGAGCTGGGCGCGGGTGCGGGCTTTGGCAATGCCGACGGAGGAGCCAAGATTGGCGGGCTTCACAAAACAGGGATAGCCGAGATCCGCTTCAATCTCGTCGCACAGCTTGGGGAAGATGCAGGGGTTGGAATAAACCTGCGATCGCCGCACGACTTTATAATCAACTTGCGACAGCCCCGCCTGAGCAAACGCCATCTTCATCGCGATCTTATCCATCCCCAGCGCTGACCCCAGCACCCCCGACCCCACAAAGGGAGCCTGCATCAGCGTCAGCATTCCCTGCACTGTGCCGTCTTCGCCGTTCGGCCCGTGCAAAATGGGAAACCACACGTCTACGCCGCCCACCTGCGCGGTCGATTGCCAGCGGTCCACCGCCGCCACGTTTGGCGCTTGCAGCGCAGTGGTTTCGCTTGCGGTTTCGCCAGACGCTTCTGCCGGAGCATCCACACCGCCCAACTCCAGCGGCACGCCCGCCGCCAGCACGCCGATCGCCGTTTCCCCCGCCAGCCAGCGGCCGTCTTTTTGAATATAGACAGGCGCAAGCTCGTAGCGGTCGGCATTGGCAGGGTCGCTCAGCCCACGGGCGATCGCCTGCGCCGAGCGAATCGACACCTCATGCTCACCCGAACATCCGCCAAACAACAGCCCCACCCGCAACTTCGCCATTGCCACGCCCTCTTGGAATTCGCAGAATCACTTAATCGGAGATAGCGTATCATCTTCGCGAGGTCTTTTGGGGGAGAGGGTGAGGGAGAGAGGGGGAGATGATGAGAGGGGGAGAGGGGGAGAAAGGGTT
>RFIF01000551.1 GCA_003695655.1 Cyanobacteria bacterium J069 | reverse complement strand
GTTGGGGGCTTGGATTGTTGGGGGCTTGGATTGTTGGGGGCTTGGATTGTTGGGGGCTTGGCGTCAGCAGCCCGATCCTGCCCCTGATCCCTGAAACCTGACCCCTGAAACCTACAACTGCGCTTCTTGCTGCTGATAGAGGCAATAGTAGCGACCGCGCATGGACATCAACTCCTCATGCTTGCCCTGCTCAACGACGGAGCCTTGATCCATCATCAGAATGAGATCAGCGTGACGAATGGTGCTGAGGCGGTGGGTGATAAAGAAGACGGTGCGGCCGCGGAAATGCTCCGCCAGGTTCATGCAGACGCGGCGCTCGGAGTCGTAATCAAGGGCGCTCGTCGCTTCGTCCATAATCAGCAGACGAGGATTTTGCATGACCGTGCGGGCGATCGCAATCCGCTGGCGCTGCCCGCCCGACAGCGACGCACCCCGCTCACCCACACGGGTATTGTAGCCATTCGGCAGTCCCATGATGAATTCGTGGGCAACGGCTACCTTGGCCGCTTCGATGATTTCCTCGGCGGAGGCATCGGGCGCATTCAGCGCAATATTTTCCTGAACAGTGCCATCAAACAGCAGCGTGTCTTGGGGCACGATGCCGATCTGCTGCCGCAACGAGTAGAGTTCTACCTTTGTAATGTCGTAACCGTCGATCAAAATGCGCCCCGATTCCAGATCATAGAGGCGGGGTAGCAGCTTCATCAACGTACTCTTCCCAGAACCACTCTGTCCCACAATGCCGATAAACGCACCCTGAGGAAACTCCAGATTAATGTTGCTGAGCTGGAGCGGGCCTGTGGTGCCAAAGCGGAAGGAGACGTTTTCGTAAGTGACCTCGCCCTGAATTTGGGGCATGGGAATATTCAGGCGATCGAGTTCGTCGGCTTCGGGCGAAGAGTCCACAATGTCGCTGAGGCGCTCAATCGATAGCCCCACTTCCTGGAAATTTTGCCAGAGCTGGGCCAAACGCAGCAGCGGACTGGTGACATAGCCCGCAATGATGCGGAAAGCAATCAGCTGCCCCAGGCTCAGTTCTTGCTTCAGCACCAGATATGCGCCCACCCAGAGTACGAGCAAGCCCGAAAGCTGATTCAAGAAGTTGCTGAGGGAACCAGCAAAGGTCGAGGTTTGCACCGTGTTAAACCCAGCGCTGACATAACGGGCGTAGCGCTGCTGCCACTGCCAGCGCGATCGCAGTTCCATGTTCTGCGCCTTCACCGTCTGGATGCCGCCGAGCACTTCCACTAGGTAGGACTGGGTTTCGGCGTTGCGTTCGGCCTTCACCCGGAGTTGGTTGCGGATGATCGGCGAAAACACCACCGCCAGCGCAATGAAGAAGGGAATGGTCGCTAGTGCCACCAGCGTCAGCAGCGGGCTATAGAACAGCATGACGACGATGTAGATGACGGAGAAGAAGGCATCTAGCACCACCGTCAGCGCCGTCCCAGTCATAAAGGAGCGGATATTTTCCAGCTCGCCAATGCGGGTAGAGAGTTCCCCCACAGGACGCTTTTCAAAGTAGCGCAGCGGCAGCCGCAGCAGGTGGTCGATGATTTGTGACCCCAGCGTCATGTCAATGCGGTTGGTGGTGTCCACGAACAGGTAGGTTCGCAGGGCACCCAAGAGCGCTTCAAAAAACGCCAGCAGCAGGAGCAAAACGCCCAACACTTGCAGCGTATCGGGGCTATTTTGCACGATCACCTTGTCGATGATCACCTGGATCATCAGCGGGTTGGCCAGGGCAAAGAGCTGCACAAAGAAGGATGCCAGGAACACCAGCATCAGCACGCCCCGATATTTCGTCACCGAGGGCAAAAACCAGCTCAGGTTAAAGCGCTTTTGGGGCGTTTGCTTGGTGGCACGCAGGAGCAGCACATCGCCCTGTTCGCCCCAGGTGGCGGCAAATTCCGACGGCTTGCGGCGCAGCAGCCCCAGTTCTGGGTCGGCGATCACCATTTCGCGCTCGCTGACGCTGTAGAGGAGCACGGGACGATCCTGCCAACGTACCATAGCCGGGGCTTCCAGGCGACCCACCGACTGGGCCGGCACCGTGACGAGCTGGGCGGTAAGGCCCATGAATTCAGCGATCGCCCCACACAGATCCAGCGGCAGCCCGCCTGTGCGCTCCATCTGGTTCACCAAAATGCGGCGCACCACATCCCGCCGAAACGGCAGATTCAGGTGCCGACAGAGCATCTGGAAGCAGGCCATCGTCGCCTCGATCTGGCCGCGCCCGCGCACAATGGGATATTCTTTCCCTTTGCCCTTGCTATCGATGATGACCGGCTCCAATTCTTCCGGGCGATCGGGCGCGTAGGGAATATCCAAAGCGGAGACAGGGGCGATCGCCCCATTTTCAGGATCGACTGGTGCCGATCGATTCAGCAGCGCCAGCGGCAGACCCACCAGCCGAGCCGGCCGGTCGCCCGTCACCTCAATTTCATTTAGCAGTCCCAGATTCAGCCGACTGCCAATCGGATAGCCTGTGATTTCGCCGCTGCTAACCAGCCACAGGCGATCGCGCTGGAGCGAATGCGTGGCAAAAGTTCCCGGCGGAATACGGCGCACTTCAGCCTGGGTCAGTCCCTCATGGGTCAACTGCTTCAGATCGAGAGTGCCGTCCGCCAGACGGGATAGCTCGGTGCCCAAGAGGTCAAAGATTTCGATCGGGGCTGGCTGAGCCGAGAGGGCGCTGGCTACGGCTGGCTCTTGCGCTAGCAGGTCAAAAAACGCTTGGGCCGGCAGCACCAGACAAATGGACTCCTCGGAGGCGATCGCCGTTTCGCAGGGCACACCCCGCAGCAGACTGACTGCGCCCAACACTGCGCCCGGTTGCAGCAGTCCCAGCGTCGCGGGCTTGTCGGTGCGGGGATCATAGCCGAGCGATCGCGCCTGCCCTTCATAAAGCACCGTCACCTGGGCGGGCATCTTTTCGCGCACCAAAATCGCCTGACCCATCTTGTAGCGCAGCGGCTGAACCTGATCCATCAGACGCGCCAGGGACTTGTTGGAAAGCTGGGTAAACGGAAAAACAGTCGCCAGAAATTCTTGAACAGTGTCTTTGGTGAGCGTCATGATTCAACAGTGGGGGCGGGGGCAGCAGCGGGGACAGTTGCAACGGGCGGTGATGAGAGCGTAGTCGGCTTGAGGCTGGTGGGATCGGGTGCAGTCAGCCGCAGCGTCGTAGATTTGGCGGGCAGTGATTTGGCAGAGCGACTGGAATTTCCCTGGCTCGGCAATTCGGCACGGGGTGGCTCGTGGGGAGCGACTGCTTCAGGTGTAGCTTCAGGTGCCGCTTCAGGCTCGTCGGAGGTTGCAGATGTAGACGAAGATGCAGATGCAGCAATCGTGCTGGAGTGGGCAGGCTCGGACGGCGCAGCCTCTAGAGCAGCCGCAACGCCCGGAGAAGCAGGCTGGGGAACAGTCAGCGAAACCTGGTCAAGCTGCTGTTGCAACCACTGGTTAAACGACTCGTTGAGCAGGCGACGACGCATCGACTCGTCGAACTGGGCGGGAATAAATTTTTCCAGTCGAATAATAACAATCCATTCCCCAATGCGGTGGGGCGGCCAGAGCTGATCTGGTTGGCTAATCGTTAGCATGTGCGCCAGTTGTGGATGGGGCACACTCAGCTCGACGGGACCAATTAGTCCGTCGGTTTGGGCTTCTGGCCCCTGGGAATAGGTGCGGGCTAGTTCGGCGAAGCTCTGCTCCCCCTCCAGCACGCGGAAGTAAATCTCTTGGGCAATGCCCATATCCTGCGTGCGAATCAGGGAATAGATTACCTTGTCTAGCTTGCTTTTACGCTCCAGGAAGTAAGACTCTAGCTTGGGGCCCCAGGTCGCTTCCTTAAACTTTTCAATGCGGAGCGATCGCGTGGCCAGCGCATCGAGTTGGGCGAGGGTCATGCCGTGTCGCGCTAGCCACTGCTGACGACCCGCCTCATCTACAATCTGATTTTGGGCGTAGAACTGTTCGCGGGCCCCGATCCGCTCTTCTTCGGCGCAGGTGACGGGGGCGATCGCTTCATCAATCAACAGCTCCTGCACTAGCTGAGGCAGCATCTGATAGCCCGCCAGCAGTGATGGCAATTCCTCCGATGTGACTGACCGATTCCCAATCTGCAATACGTTTACCATGCAAATCCATCCATCAACAGCGGAAAACCCTGACGAGTAATCATTAAATATCAGGCATATGGTGCCTAACTACGCAGAAATTACCCAGCTCATTTACCTGTCCCAACCTAACAATTATGAGTTTCCCCAAGCTGAAATCAAATAAAAATCAAATAATAATTACAAAAACTTTTAGCTTTGACCAGTTGCGCGAAGGCAAATCAAATAAATGGTCAAATTAGTGGGCAATTGGCAGTGGGCGCTTGGGGACTGACATAGAGTGCCCAACTCATCGGACATTCTCTACAGAAATATTCGACGCGCTGGAGATTTATCCGCATCGTTTTGACAAAGCTTTGATAGCACTACTTTGCTCGTGGTATCAAGAACGCACGAGGAAAAACATTTGACAGAGAACTCTCAAGGAGCTAGGCAAACTGCTGTGCATAGAACTGAGCATAGCGTCCGGCTTGAGCCAGCAGCTCTGTATGGGTTCCCGACTCCACGACGCGCCCCCGCTCTAGCACCAGAATGCGGTCGGCGCGGCGCACCGTAGCCAGTCGATGGGCAATGATAAACACGGTGCGTCCGTACATCAGCCGTTCTAGCGCTTCCTGCACCAGCGCTTCGGACTCGGAATCCAGCGCAGAAGTCGCCTCATCCAAAATTAGAATCCGCGGATCAAGTAACACCGCCCGGGCGATCGCAATCCGCTGGCGCTGCCCCCCCGACAGATTCACGCCCCGTTCGCCCACCCAAGAGTTATAGCCGTCGGGAAACTGCGAGATAAAGGCATGGGCGTTGGCAATTTTTGCCGCCTCGATCACCGCCGTCGGGTCATAGTCGGCCTGCCCAAAAGCAATGTTTTGAGCGATCGTCCCTGAAAACAGCACCGTTTCCTGGGGCACAATGCCAAT
>RFIF01000550.1 GCA_003695655.1 Cyanobacteria bacterium J069 | reverse complement strand
GGCGATCCATTCCAAAATGCCACGCTTGGCGGAGCGGGGAAAGGCCTCGAAATTTTGCTGGGCGGTTTCGGATGCCGCCAGGGCGGCGGCGAGATCAGGCGGAATTTCCAGCGCCTCGACCGCATCCAGCGCATTCCACGAGCCGTCTTGCTTTGCCGCGTCGATTTTGGCGAGTCCGGCAGGTTCAATCAGCCCCGCCGCTAGCAGCGTTTCGACTCGGTCTTTGTTCAGCTTTGACCAGCCCGTACCCGGCTTGCGGGGTGCAAACCAGAGCATCGTCCGTTCCGCATCTAGCTTGTTAGGCTTGCTGTCGATCCAGCCAAAGCAGAGCGCTTCTTCTACTGAGGCGTTGTAATCCAGATGGGGTTTGCCGGCAGCTTTTTTGTAGGTAATCAGCCAGACGCCTTGGGTGTGCGTGTGGTGCTGGAGCAACCAAGTGCGCCACGCCTCACGAGTCTCCGCCAGAACAGAATTGGATGGAATAGAAACCATCGTCAGGGTTTGAGGACTGAGGTTGTCCCTAGCTTACTAGGTTCAGTTTGCTGACTCAGGAAAAGGGCGACGGATGGACAAGGCGATGCCGCTGGTTCGGGTGAGTTTGGCGACTTGGCGACATCGTCTATCCATCACAGTCTTTAAAACTGGAATGTCGTCCGCAGCGTGCCGATGACAAAAGAGTCAAAGCGATCGCGATCTTGCTCAGGTGCTGTAATGACAATCACGCCGGGCGTAATCGAAATATTATCCGTGACGCGAATGCGATAGAAAGCCTCGATATGCAGCGAGGTGTCGTTTTCCAGCCCCAAGTCATCAAGCGTATATTGACCGCGCAGCCCAGCGAGATAGGGTTCCACGCCCACCATCACGCCCCCCAGATTGCCTGCGCCAAACAGGTCGGGAAGGGCCAGCCCCAGCCCGTAATACCAGATGTCGCCGCGCCCAGTTTCCAGCAGCGTCAGGTTGGTATAGCCGCCAAAGGCGCTGAGGCTGACACCGGAACTCACGCGCCAGGCGAGTTCCAGTCCATAGGAATTGGTGACCGCAGGCACGCCCAGCGCCCCGTGTAGAGCGTTGGCGGGGACTGTGCCTGTGAAGAAGCGGCCGCCGCCCTGGCCCAGATCGAAGATAGCGTTGGGTGTGGAAATGCCGCCGCTGGCGACTTCCGTATGGTAGCCGTTGACATAGGTTAAACCAAGACTGAAGTCCTGGCTAGGCGAGAAAGTGAGCTGTCCCAGCGCGGCGTAGTCGCCGTTGAAAAAGCCGCTGTCTTCACCCGGATCGGCAGCGTCGTCGGCCAGGTATCCCAGTGATAGCGCCAGCGTGCCTGCGTCGTCGAAGCGGTAGTTGAACCCAAACCCTGTGCCGCCACCGATGCGGTAGATCGGGCTGTATTGGCTGAAGGGCGACAGGGCACCGTTGCCGCCGTCGGCATCGTCGAAGAAAGGGCTGAGGGTGCTGTGGACGTAGGCCTGGTGGGTGCCGCCGATGGCAGCGACGTAGGCACTGAGGCGTTGGCGCAAGCCTTGCGGAGCAGCATCGCCCAAGTTAAATCCATACGTTAACCGATCGACCAGTACGTTATTCTCAGTGTTGCCCCCGATGCCCGTAATCAGCAGTCCCTCAGCGGTTCCCACGGGCACTACGTTCGGCACCAGGTTCGGGTTGCCAAAGCTCCCGACCACCAGCCGGGGTTGCCGATTGCCTACCGTCAGCCGAGTTTGCAGCAGGTCATCGCCGCTGAAGCTGGTCTGAAAATTGAGCCGAGCGCGATATTGCAACACCGTGTTGTTACCAAAAGCGTCAAACTGTTCACCAAATAGATCACTGATATCAAAAATCGCCTCGCCTGCTAGTCGGGTGGTGGTTGAAAACTGGTTGGCTTCTAGTTCTGCTACGCGATCGTCCAAGACATCCACCCGACCCTGCAAATCGGCCAACTCGCGGGCAAATTCTCGCTGTAACGACTCGATTCGCGCCAGGGCCTCTGGGTCGAGGGTTTCCAGTCGCCCCACCACCGCATCCAGGCAAGAGGCCAGACCCGCCGCAAATTCGTAGCGGGTTAAGGCCTGTCGCCCACGAAAGGAGCCGTCTGGGTAGCCCTCCAGACAGTCCAATCCGCCTTCCTGCTCGGTGTTGGCCAGGTAAGCCAGTGCTTCGTAGGCCCAGTCGCCGGGGCTGACATCGGCAAACTCGCTGACGGAGGTGACTTGGGCCATCGGGTCGCCTGCTAGCGGAGAGGACTGGGCGATCGCCGCTTTGGGTTGGGCTGTCAAAGCAGTGACTAATAGCAGACCGCTGAGCTTGAGGGCAGGAAGCATATTGGGAAATGGAAGATGCATGGTTCTTAGAAAATGGGGGACACAGGACGCTGGAGATGAACCTTAACAGCTAACAGCAAAGGAGAGAGTGGAATGCTCGAGAAACCTTTCTCAGAGCATTCCACGCCTTAAAAATCAGGGCTTTGACTAAATCGGTTGGGGGAAGACGACATCCCCCGGATCAGGATTGGAGTCCACGGGATTGCGCGGGCGGGTGTCTTGAATCACCACCACATCGGTGATTTGGGGCAGTTCCCAGTGGGGCAGATAGCCGTCGCCTGGCCGCAGTTGCAGCACCACGCGCTCATTGTCCTCGTTCTGCTTATCGGCATGGGGCGTCACCCAGATTACGCCTTGCCCCGTTTGGGGGTCAATGCGGACGCGCTGCGGCGGGTCGAGGGTATAGTCGCGGGGCTGCGCGGCCTTGCGGGCGTTGCGGTTCACTACATAGTTGACAAACATTGGGGTAGGCGGTTTGGGACGCACCGTCACCACAAATTTGCCCTTGTCGGCGGGGCGCATGGTTCTTTGCGCCTGGGCATCTTTGGGTTCCTTCGTCCAGCGCTGGGTGGCTTGCAGCGTGGCGATCGGCATATCTGTAATCACGACGGCTGCGCTGCGCCCGGGTTCACCCGGATTAGGCACGCGATAGGCCTCATCGGGCAGCAGTTCCAGAACGACATGCTCTGGCGTGGCGGCTTCGTCGCCAGGAACATCCGCGCGGGCGATCACGGGGATATGGGCCGTGCGGCTGATGGGATCGATCTGCACCACACCGCTGAGCAGTTCATAATCCTGACCAAAGGTGGCGTGATGCAAACCTGGCGGCGTGATGACTTGATAGCGCACAGTTGTTTGGCCCTGAGGGGCAATTTCTTCCAGGCTGACCTCAAATAGGGCGATATGTCTTTCGGCGATCGCCTCTCCGGGTAGGGGTTCTCTGGCATTTCGCAGGGTGCGAATTCGGGCGATGGGCAGCGGCGGCGGTACTGGGCGATCGAGAATGCGGAGGCGGGCGCTGCGTCCCGGTTCGCCCACAGCGGGCAGGCGGTAGGTAACATCCGGCACTAGCTCTAACACTACATGCTCCTGCGGATTCACCTCATCGCCTGCGACATCGGCCTTGGCGACGACTCGAATCCGGGCTTTGCCAGTGGCGCGGTTTACCGTCACAACCCCACTCAGCGGTTCATAATCCTGACCGGACGTGGCGTTGCGCAGGTCGGCGGGCGTGATCACTCGATAGCGCACCGTTGTGTTGTCTTGCAAAATCGCCCCTTCCAGGTTGACCTCAAACAATCCCACATGAGATTCGGTCAGCGCTTCGCCGGGTCGGGGTTCGAGCGCCTCGCGCACGGTGTAAATGCGGGCCAGGGGCGGCGGCGGCGGCGGCAGCGCCGGGTCGGTAATCGACAGCATGGCGGTGCGTCCGGCTGCGCCCACGGCGGGAAGGCGGTAATCGCCCTGGGGCAATAGCTCAATCGTGACGTATTCCACCCCTTCGTTACCGGCTACATCGGCTTTGGCAACGACGCGAATTTGGGCTTTGCGGGTGGCGCGATTCACGGTCACTGTACCGCTGAGGGGTTCATAGTCTTGCCCTGGTGTAGCGGCAGGCAGCCCCGGTGTCTCAATCACGCGATAGCGCACGGGCGTATTTTCCAGCGGCAGATCGCCTGCCAGCAAGATTTCAAACAGACCGACATGGGTTTCGGTCATGGTTTCACCAGGGCGCGGCTCGATGGCATCCCGCAACTTTTGCACCGTAGCGACGGGCGGCGCGTAGTTGGCAATGAAAACGGTATCTTCGGTGCGATCGCCCAGTTGATAGCCACCGTTTTCGTAGCCCAATAGTTCCACGCAGACCTCTTCGCGGCCCTCGTCTGGGTTGTTGTCGTCGAGCGGCGTGACGGTGAGCAGTACGCTAGTTTGCCCCGCAGGAATCAACACGCGATCGCTGCTGGGTGGCATCGCAGGAGAAGACAGAACAAAGTCCTGATGGGCGATCGCCATCCGCGGCGCGGGCAAATCCTTCAGCCGATAGCGCACCCACAGCCCGCCCGCCAGAGCCGTTTCCCCATCGGACAGGCTAATGCGAAACTGTCCCGGCACGGCGGCGGCGTAGGGGGTCGGCTCTACGGCGTTGGGCTGAGTCGCCTCGATCCGCACGCGGGGCAGCGGCTTGAGCAGCAGCGAGGTTTCGATGCGGAAGGTGCAGCGGTGGGTGTGGCGCTCGGCAAAAAAGAAGAAAAACTCGTAGGTTTCGCCGACCGTTAGCTCCAGATTCAGCGGTGCGTAGGCGTCGCTAATATTCAGTCCCAAATGCTGGCGCAGATTTAGCTTCAGGTTGCGGCTTTTGTCAGCGGCCTGATTTTGGGGCTGATTGACGCGCAGGTTTAGCGTGCGGCGCTCTTTGCCGTGAACCCCGCCCAGGTCGATCGCCAGCAGCGCCCCTCGTTGCCCACCGCCGATGGACTGCTTACCAATGAACACCCACAGGTCATCGTCGCCCTCAAAGACAAATTCCTCGGTGCCCTGATAGGTAAACTGGGCCGAAGTTTCCAGTGTGAAATGATAGTTGTGAAACAGGCCATCGTCAGGATGGCGATAGGCTCCGGGCGTGGTCAGGTTAAATCGATCGTCGGGATTTGCGTTCTGGTTCTTTTTCGCTCTCAGCCGTTCGCCAACGGGCGAGAGCGTATTGCTGGGAAGGCCGTTTTCTAGTTGAAATAGCTCTCGATCCAGGTTGCCAAATAGCCGATTGTCAATTGGAAAAAAGCTCTCGCGATGATAGCGATAAGTGCCGCCCGGCTGCGCGGCGCCGTTATCCAAATCCAACTGAATTTCAGTTTCGGCATTCACGCCTGGCACGCTGCGAAACCATTGGTCAAACGTGCTTTTGCTGGTAACGGTATGACTGCGGGGCGATCGCGCTTCATTGAACACGGGCTTATTATCTTCACCCAAAATGGGCAGCACCAGCCCCGTTTCCAGAGGCGTCCGTTTATTTTCAAAATCGGGATGATCCGCCCGAAAATCTCGAACCTTTGCGGTTAGCTGAATAATGGCCATAGTTGCGCCCTTTGTGATGACAGGATAGAGTGCCAGTCGCGACTCGCAAAAATGGGCAGGAGGAAGCACACATTCTTACTTGAGCGATCGCCTGCGGGGGAAGCAGGGCGGTCTGAGCAACTGGCACAAGTGACTACAGTGGTGTCACAATTTTCTCCGGAGATACGGAATAAAAAGATGTTGATTTGCAACAAATTTCAGCAGGCAGGAATTTAGTCTGTTGTCAGCCGCAGTCAACCCAGTCCATCTGGCGAAACGACTGAAACGGCGGGGCTTTGAGGATATCGTGGCAGGCATTGGCGCGCCCTCTGAAGCAACTGAGGATGTGCTATAATCTAATATGCTGAAAGGCTTGATTTCCAAGCCTTTTGGGCACTTTCCCAGTCTTCATCTAGAGCCTGGTTAAACAGTTTGATGCGGTTGGCAACTGCGCATCGCTCTATCTGTAAAGAAATATGTCAGCCCAAAGCAGCCCGATGGGGTTGACTGCTTTCAGATAGGTCGCCGATCGCGGTTTCCAATCCTCTTCCATCCTTTTCGGAGCGTTTCAATCTATGACTTTCTCCTCGGAGTCGCCCCAAGACCGGATTGTGCCCACTGACCTGCGCACCGAGATGTCCCGGTCGTACCTGGAATACGCCATGAGCGTGATCGTAGGACGGGCGCTCCCCGATGCGCGAGACGGTCTCAAACCCGTTCATCGTCGCATTCTCTACGCTATGCATGAACTGGGTCTTGCGCCCGATCGCCCCTTTCGGAAATGCGCCCGCGTCGTGGGCGACGTGATTGGTAAATACCATCCCCACGGCGATACGGCGGTGTATGATGCGCTGGTGCGAATGGCGCAGGATTTTTCAATGCGATCGCCCCTGGTCGATGGACATGGCAACTTCGGTTCCGTGGATAACGATCCACCCGCCGCCATGCGATATACCGAGTGTCGCCTGCGCCCCATTACCACCAACGCGCTGCTGCAAGACATTGAGTCGGAAACGGTAGACTTTGTGCCCAACTACGACGGGTCGCAGCAGGAACCACTGGTGCTGCCGTCCCGCGTGCCGCAGTTGTTGCTAAACGGGTCTTCCGGGATTGCTGTGGGCATGGCGACCAACGTGCCGCCCCACAACCTGGGCGAACTAATGGACGGGCTGGTGGCGCTGATCGCCAACCCGGAGATGAGCGACGCCGAGCTAATGCAGATTATCCCCGGCCCCGACTTTCCCACGGGCGGCATCATCCTGGGCACCAGCGGCATCCGCGAGTCCTACGCGACGGGGCGTGGCTCGATTACGATGCGCGGTGTCGCCACTATTGAAACCATCGAGCGACGCGGCGCACCCGATCGCGAAGCCATCATCATCACGGAACTGCCGTACCAAACCAACAAGGCAGCGATGATTGAACGCATTGCCGAAATGGTGAACGAACGGCGACTGGAAGGCATTTCGGATATTCGCGATGAGAGCGATCGCGACGGGATGCGCATCGTGATCGAACTGCGCCGCGATGCGTATCCTCGCGTCGTGCTAAATAACCTCTACAAGCAAACGCCGCTGCAAGCCAACTTTGGCGTCAATACGCTCGCCCTGGTGAACGGTGAACCGCAGCTTTTAGGAATCAAAGAATCCCTCCAGGTGTTCCTCGATTTCCGCATTGAAACAATCACCCGCCGCACGCGCTATGAACTGCGAAAAGCAGAGGAACGCGACCACATTTTGCAGGGCTATTTGATTGCGCTGGACAATCTGGATGCAATCATTGCGCTGATTCGCCGCGCTGCCGACACGCCCACCGCGAAGCAAGAACTGATGGAGGGCTACAGCCTTTCGGAAGCCCAGGCGGATGCTATTTTGCAAATGCAGCTACGCCGATTGACCGCGCTGGAAGCAGGCAAAATTCACGCAGAGCACGACGATCTGCAAGTGAAAATTGCCGACTTGCGGGATATCCTGGCGAACCGCGATCGCATTTTGCAGATCATCCGCGACGAAGCCGTAGAGCTAAAGGCAGCCCACGCCACGCCGCGTCGCACGGTAATCGAGCCGCTGGATGGGGAACTGGGCGACATCGACCTGATTGCCAACGAACGTGCCATTATCCTCGTCACCGAGCAGGGCTACATCAAGCGGATGCCCGTCAGCACCTTTGAGGCGCAAAATCGGGCGACGCGCGGCAAGTCGGGTACGCGCATGAAGGAAGATGACGGCATTGACCACTTCCTCACCTGCAACGACCACGACAATATTCTGTTCTTTAGCGATCGCGGCGTGGCGTATTGCGTGCGCGCCTACCAAATTCCCACCGGATCGCGCACCTCGCGGGGCATACCCATCGTGCAACTGCTGCCGATTCCCGTAGCGGAAAAAATCACCTCCGTGGTGCCAGTCTCTGAATTTACCGACGACCTCTATTTGGTG
>RFIF01000549.1 GCA_003695655.1 Cyanobacteria bacterium J069 | reverse complement strand
GTCATAATTCGTGGCAGGGGAAAAGACCGCAAAACCTAAGCGCAAGCCTGCTTCTGCCGATCGTTCCGAGCGAAAAGCTCCCATGTTTTTAACAATAGGCGTAAATCTAAAAGCTGTCTTTACAGAAAAGTATGGTCTCAAAGTATGGACATCGGATGGACTGACGCCGGAAGACTGACGCTGGAAGACTAACGCCGGGGAGAACCGACACCGGAGGACAGCAGCTACAGCGACAGTAGAGGTGAGGTGTCAGGAGCTATTGTCAGTTGTCGGTTCCACATGAGGTTGGCGGCTTTATCTCTTCGCCTGTCGTGTTTGAGAGGCGCAATCATACTGATTCTTCAGGGGTTCTGAGGCCAATTGAGGACGCACTCAGGAAGTCAGGGTTGAGAGAGGTCAGGGATTAAGAGCCAGAAGTTGACCGGAAGGTGGCGCTAAACGCCCTAACCCCAAATCCCTGCTTAAGAACCCCGCTAAACCTTCAACGCCACTAGCTTTTGCACTGCTTCAACGATTTGAGCAGGCTGGACAATCGTCAGGTTCTCTAGCGTGCCGTTGTAAGGCGTAGGAATGTCTTGCGATGCGAGACGAATTACAGGCGCGTCTAGTTCGTCAAACAGGCGATCGTTGATCGACGCGGTGATTTCTGCGCCAATGCCGCCAGAGCGCATACATTCTTCCACAATGATCACGCGGTGGGTCTTGCGAATCGACGCGCCAATCGTGTCAAAATCGAGCGGCTTTAGCGAAATCAGGTCAATCACTTCTGGATCAAACCCATCTTTCTCCAGCGTTTTCACCGCCTGCATCACGTGATGCCGCATCCGCGAATAGGTGAGGATGGTCACGTCGCTACCTTCGCGCACCGTTTCTGCCTTGTCCAGCGGCAGCAGATACTCCCCTTCTGGCAAGTCTTGCTTCAGGTTATAAAGCAGCACATGCTCGAAGAAAATCACCGGATTATCATCGCGAATCGCCGACTTGAGCAGACCCTTAGCGTTGTAGGGCGTCGAACAAGCCACCATCTTTAGCCCCGGCACGCCTTGAAAATACGCCTCTAGCCGCTGGGAGTGTTCTGCGCCGAGCTGTCGCCCCACGCCGCCCGGCCCGCGCACCACCAGCGGAATCTTGAAGTTGCCGCCGGAGGTATAGCGCAGCATTCCGGCATTATTGGCAATCTGATTAAACGCCAGCAGCAGGAACCCCATGTTCATGCCTTCAATGATGGGTCGTAGCCCGGTCATCGCCGCGCCCACCGCCATGCCTGTGAAGGCGTTTTCAGCAATTGGCGTGTCCAGCACGCGTAGATCGCCATACTTTTTATACAAGTCCTTCGTGACCTTGTAGGAACCGCCATAGTGCCCTACGTCTTCGCCCAACACGAACACGGACGGGTCACGCGCCATCTCTTCGTCGATCGCTTCACGCAGGGCGTTGAACAGGAGGGTTTCTGCCATTGGAATTGCTAGTTCTAGTGAATCACTCAATCTAGAATCATACCCCGGTTATCCCTTAATATTTTGCGAAATATGAACGGGACTTTCAGACTCCGCGCAGTTTCTCAAGGTTCGCAAGACCAACCGCTCAAGACTGCCAAACGTCCTACTGTTGCGTCAAGCAATTTTTACCGGGTAATGTGCCGCGCGAAGCGCGGCACATTACCCATCAAACTCATCACTTTTTCGTTGACAGAATACTACCCTTGCATCCCCTTTTTTCGTCTGCGATGAGAACGCTCATCAGTTAGTCTTGAGATGTTCCAGTGCGTTTGTTGGCGGGTCGCCAGCATTGCCTTAAGGCGCAAACGAAGGCGCAACTAAGGCGCAGCTAAGCGCAACCCCAATCAAGGCACAGCCGTCCCGTTGAGGCGTCCTGTGTTTATAGCCGTCCTGTGTTTATATAAGTTCTCCAGAGTTTCCCGGATATCCCAGTGCTAAAGCCCTTTTCTTCCCTTTTTCTCACTATGGATCGAAAAGATGTCATGGCGCTGCTAACCATCGCCGTCTTTTTGGGGTCGCTCGCGACGGCCGTTGGGCTGGTGCGCATGGGCAATGCGGCGAAGGCCGGCCGGGTGAGCCAGCTTTTGCGAACTAAGGCTTGCTTGGGCTGCGACCTGGAGCGAACTAACTTGAGCAATGCAGAGCTAGATGAAGTCGATCTGCAATATGCCAATCTTCAGGACACGTCGATGCGTAGCGTTGACCTCAAGCGCGCCAACCTGAGCAGCGCCAACCTGGGTGGGGCGAATCTCGGCTCGGCGGACTTGCGCAAGGTCTTGATGACGGATGCCACCCTCGGCGGCGCAGTGCTAACTGGGGCGCGGCTAAACGAGTCTGATCTGCGGCGGGCTTATTTGGGCGATGCCAATTTGGAAGGGGCCCAGTTCAACAGTGCCTATTTGGGCGAGGCCATCTTTAGTCGAGCGAATCTGCGGGCGGCTTCGCTAAATCGGGCGTATCTCGTAGGCGCAAATTTGGGGGAATCCAACCTTACTGGGGTGGATGCGCAGGATGCCGATCTGCGACGCGCCTACCTGGGCGATGCGCGGCTTAAGGATGCGCGGCTGCGGAACGCAAACCTGTCGCGGGCAAACCTGACCCGCACCGACATGCGCCGGGCCAAGCTGCAACGGTCTACGCTGAATGACACTGACCTGACGGTCGCCAATCTGAGTGAGGCAAACCTGACGGATGCCAGCCTGCTGCGGGCAAATCTGGGACGGGCAAACCTGCACTCGGCCAATCTGCGGCGGGCAAACCTGCAATCGGTCAATCTGCGGCGGGCCGACCTCACGGGCGCAAACCTTACCGATGCGAATCTTAGCGGCGCCAGCCTAAATGGCACAATCTTGAGCGGTGCAATCCTCTGTCGAACGACGATGCCCGATGGGGCGATCGCCCAGGATGGGTGTCCGACTGGCCCCGCGCCGCAATCGGCCGTTGAGCAAAGTCCCAACACTTCCCCAGCCAGTCCTCAATAGCGGCGAGCGGGGCAGGGTTTTATACGCAATCTGATGCGCCAAAAATTTATACGCAATCTGATGCGCCAAAAAATGAGGGAGGATACGGGGCGATCGCTCCAAGCAGCCCTCTCTGGCCTGTTCGTAAGATTAATGACATCGGGTGTAAAATCAGCGCCCCTTCATCAAGCTGGCGTAAATTTGCCGAAAATCTCCGAAAATCCCTGCTAAACGGGAAAAGCTTGGTTTTGACAGGGTGCCACTCCTGCGTGTTTCAACGCATCAATCATTAAAACTGAGCGGACAAATTTTGCGGTTCTGTGAGCCTACGCTGCCAGGCGATAAAGCCGCTGTAAACTTTGCTGCCCACCGAGAGGGATTTCAACAGGTGTAAAAAAGCAGTAAAGATTTCTTTTTTGGCGCTGAAACCCTTTACAGAAAAAAGCTTGGGCGATCGCCTTTCACATTTATCAACCCCGGTTTCTTTTCCCCAAGAATGCGGAGGCGGTTGTCTAAAAGCGGACGGCACACTTTGTAGTGTCAGGTTTTTGCATCTCGGGCTAATTACCGAATTATGCAGTTCTCCGACGGTCTGCCCGGATTTTGGCGCGGGTGTTCGGTACAAGAGACTGGCTGTGTAGGGGTCAGGGATTAGGGCTGAAAGCCAGATTATTAGAGCCTTCAGAGATTTATGACTGACTCTACGTTCGAGTGCCACACTCACGCCGTTTTCCGACCAGACCGCATCTCGACTTCGGTTTGTCGTCGGCATTGGGTTTAAGACTCCACGGGTTTCGTCTAGCCCTTTGCCGCGTCAACTTGCAGCCAGCTTTATGACATTCTGGGAGGATTGCATTTCATGCCTACTTCACGTCTGGATGATGGGCGATTCGCGAAGCGATCCCTACAGGAATCGCTCGGCATTGGTCTTACGAGCATCAACGATTTTTCGACCCAGCTTCCGTTCCTCGATTTATTCAAAACTGCTCGCGCCTGGATTCCGCAAACCAGCCGCACCTGGGACACCCGCGAGTCCGTGCTCCAGCTTGATGCCAACGGCTGGCCCACTCACCTGCCCACTGCCACCAGCGGCACCACCTACACCAAACTCAGCACACTGCTGCTGCGCGACATCGCCGGAGCCTATCGCCCCGGCCGCTATGTGGTGATGTATGACGGGCAGGGCACGCTGGAATACGGCTTTAATGCAACGAAGCTGGGCAGCCTGTCCAAGCCAGGGCGCGACGTAATCCAGGTCGATAATTCCAAAGACGCGGGCATTCTGCTTTCCCTAACTGCCACCGACCCGCAGAAAACGGGCGACTATCTGCGCAACATCCGCGTCTATCACGAAGACGACCTGCCGCTGGTCGAGCAGGGCTTGATCTTTAACCCCACGTTCCAAGAGCGCATCCAGTCCTTTGGCGCGCTGCGGTTTATGGACTGGATGAAGACGAACAACTCTGACCAGGGCGAATGGCGCGATCGCCCCCAGCCAACAGACGCAAGCTGGGCCTGGAAGGGCGCATCGGTAGAAACGATGGTGGCGCTGGCCAACGAAATGCAGGTGTCGCCCTGGTTTAACATGCCGCACCAGGCCACCGACGAATACATTGCCAACTTCGCCGCCTACGTGCGCGACCACCTCGACCCCAAGCTGCGGGTGTATGTGGAATTTTCCAACGAGGTATGGAATTGGCAGTTTAGCCAGGCCCACTATGCCCAGGCGCAGGCCGAAGCCCGCTGGGGCAAGGACGTACAGGGCGGCTGGATGCAGTGGTACGGAATGCGCACGGCCGAAATGGCGCAGATCTGGAAGGAAACCTTTGGCGAGAAGGGCGCTGGCGGTAGCCTTGCGGAGCCAGATCGCGTTGTCACCGTTCTGGCAACGCAAACTGGCTGGAAAGGGCTGGAAACCTACGCCCTCAATACACCCGCCTGGGTCGCCGAGGGCAACGAACCCGCCTGGAAAGCGGTCGATGCCTACGCCGTCACGGGCTACTTTGGCAATAACCTGGGCAGCCCCACCCACGCGAACACGGTGCGCTCCTGGCTGTCTGAACCCGACGGCGGTTTCGAGAAGGCGTTTCAGCACCTGAGCGCAGGCGGGCTGCTGGGCACCAGCAAAGACTCGGTAAAAGACACCGTTGATTTGTTTAACTATCACGCGGCGATCGCCGAGCAGCACGACCTGCAACTGGTGGCCTACGAAGGCGGCCAGCACATCGTCGGCATCTCAGGCATAGAAAACGACGCGCAGTTGACCCAATTCTTCATCGAGCTGAATCGCCGCCCCGAAATGTCCGCGCTCTATCAACAACTGCTCGACGGCTGGAAAGCGGCGGGCGGCACCCTGTTCAACCATTTTGTAGACATTGCCAAGCCCAGCAAGTGGGGCAGTTGGGGCATGATGGAGAGCCTCTACCAAACCGACGCGCCCAAATACACCGCCCTGCTCGACTTCATCAACGCCAATCCCCGCTGGTGGCAAGAGCCGGAACTGGGCGCACCACCGTCGGAGCCGCCCCGCCCTGCCGACCCGCTAAACCTGGAGGGCGGCAATGGTAATGACCTGCTGGAAGGCGGCAATGGCAGCGACACGCTGACGGGCGGACTCGGCAACGACACGCTGCTTGGACATGACGGGGGCGATCGCCTCAATGGGGGAGCCGGAGCCGATGAACTGAGCGGCGGCAATGGCGATGATACGTACCTGGTGGACAATACGGGCGATCGCGTGATCGAAGCTGCCGACAGCGGCATCGATACGGTGGAAGCTAACCTCAGCTACACCCTGCCCGATCAGGTCGAAAACTTGACGCTGACGGGCCCGGCTCTAGAAGGCGTCGGCAACGCGCTCAACAACGTGATTTTGGGCAATAGCCGCAGCAACATGCTGAAGGGGCTGGACGGCAATGACCGATTGCGCAGCTTTGACGGGCACGACTGGCTCGACGGCGGCAGCGGTAGCGACATGCTGGAAGGCGGTCGCGGCAACGATACCTACGTCGTAGACAGCGTGGGTGATGTCGTCATCGAGCTGCTGAATGCCGGAGCTGATACGGTGATTGCCCTGGTGAGCTGGGTGCTGGGCGACCACCTGGAAAACCTCACCCTCAGCGGCGATGCTCTCACCGGGCGTGGCAACGGGCTGAGCAACTTGATCATCGGCAACGAGGCAGCTAACCAGCTCTGGGGCGGCGACAGTGGCGACACGCTGCGCGGCGAAGGCGGCGACGACATTCTCCTGGGCGAAGTCGGCAACGACGCACTCATGGGTGATACTGGCAATGACCTGCTGGTGGGCGGCGTCGGGCAAGACACGCTGATCGGCGGTGCCGGCCGGGACTCCTTTGACCTGTCCACCACGCGCAGCAGCGGCTTGGACACGCTGATCGATTTTCGCCCTAGCGACGATGTGCTGCTGGTTTCGGCGGTGGAGTTTGAGCTGGCAGATCGGGCGGGTTCCTTGCCCCCGGCCTGGCTGCGTCAAGGAACGAGAGCCATACGAGAGGGCGATCGCTTCATCTACGACCGCAGTACGGGCAGCCTGTTCTTTGACCCCGACGGCAAAGGTAGCGCCCCGCAGGTGCAAATCGCCCAATTGCCAGTGGGCGTGGCGCTGGCAGCGGCGAACATTCTGGTGATCTAGCTGGTGATCTAGCTGGTGATCTAGGAGTGATCTAAGAGCCATCTAGGGGCGATCTAGCCAACGCTCAGGCAGATTCAGGCGGCGGGGGCGGCGCGTCCGGTTCGGCAGCAGGCGACTCGGTCACAGGCTGTCCCCCCAGCCCCGCCCGAACCCGCAGCACCAGCCGCCCCAGCAGCCCCAACAGTCCCAAGACGCAGCCGATCGCCGCGCCGGGAAGGGCGATCGCCAGCACCGACAGCACCACGGCAATCAAAATCTCCAGCAACGTAATCAAAAAGTTCGCCAATCCACCCGTGAAAATCGTGGTCAACTGCCGCGAAAAGCCCGACAGCCACC
>RFIF01000548.1 GCA_003695655.1 Cyanobacteria bacterium J069 | reverse complement strand
GCTTAGCCTTCACCACGTCAAACAGCGCTTTGCCCAGGTCAACCGCTTGGGAAATTTTCTTGGGCGGGCGCGGCTGATAGAGCAACGCCAGCTTTTTGCCCAGTGCTTCCAGTTCTTCGGGCTGCTCCATGTTCATTGCCCAACAGACCCGCTGCACTGTGCCCATCACGTTGACCGCCACGGGATAGTCGGCTCCCTTGACGTTTTCAAACAGCAGAGCCGGGCCGCCGCTTTGCAGCAGGCGATTGGCGATTTCGGCAATCTCTAGCTCTGGATCGACCAGCGCTGTAATACGCCGCAGTTGCCCCCGCCGCTCTAGCTGGTCTAAAAATCCCCGCAGGTCTCGCGCCATGATGAAGAACTGTAACGTGTCCTTTCTCATTATCAACGAGATTGGGTCAGTGGTTTTGCGGTGCAGAGATCCACACCCAGATTCGCCAGAAATGCCCAATCGATAGGCTGTAGCCCTTCAACATCCATGAATTGCACTTCAAATCGCACTTCAAGTTGCACTTCAAATTGCACTTCAAGCTGCATTTGGCAATGGTTTAGCTAATTCTGAAAATCGCTAGAGCTATGAATCATCACTGTGTCACATCTCAGGTTCGTTCGGGCATTTTGGACGCTGAAGGAGAATTAAGCCGTCAGCTTTGCACGCTGCTCAGGGCTGAATCCGCCAGAAGCGGCAGTCCGTGGGTGCAATGTTCGCACCTCACGGAGTTGTATCGCCAGCGATACGGTAAGGCCTTAATGCAGCAGTTGCAACGGGCGGGCTATCCAGATTCATGGCTGTTTTGGCGAAATCATCGCCAGGTATTTTCGACCTACGCCACGCCGGAGCCGGGCAATCCCTACGTTGCGGTGTTTGAGGCAGTGAACCCGACGCAGGATTTTCGACGGAGCGATCGCCCTCATGCCCGTCGCCACCGCCGCCCATCCGCCCGGCCGATCCGCAAACTGTAGCAATCCTTGATCAAGGGATGCTTGCTAAAACGCTCCATCGACAAAGGGTTTAAGCTTGCCGATGGAGCGCTGAGCGATAGACGTGCACTGTTTTCAGTCAGCGATTTCAAGCAGTGATCCATTGACCCAATCGCAGGCGATCGCCCACTCTATCGATAGCTGGCAATAGACGGCACGACTCGGCTACAACTGCCAAACTGCCAGGAATTCATGAGCGTATGCAGGTCTTCTCGACCGCGAGTATTTCCCCCATCCCCAAATAGCGCCGATGGTAACGGGTTATTCAAATAGCTGTATACCGCTGGAGCGTGATCCATAAACGGCTGGACATCCGCCAGACACTGACCCATGAGTTGGGTTGTGGTGCGCGTCTGTTCCAGTTGATTGCCCAAAGACCAACGCGCCTGCTGGCTTTCCGCCAGACTGCGCTGCGTCGTGTCAAGCTGATTGCTCAGGCTTTTCACCTGTTGGTTTGCGTCAAAGAGGCGATCGTTAAACGTTTGCGCCAACTTTTTCGACTCCTCCAGTGCGAGCTTCGTGTCGTACAGTTCATTGTTTTTCCGCTGGCCATACTCCTTGACGCTTTGCAAATCCGCTTGGGTTTTATCACGCTGTTGGGTCAGATCCAAAACGCTACTTTCTAATTCAGAAAATGCAAGGCGCTGCTCATAGTAGCGATATTCTTGAAGGCCGTATACGGCAGAACCGATACCGATCGCCAGCAGGGAAGCTAGCAATATGGGGCGTAGATGAGCTTCTTTGAAAAACGTGGGGTGGAAATCTGTGTGTAGTGTCATGGTAGGCACCCTCCTCCTGATCCGCGATCAGGTTTTCTGATAGAAGCCTTGCAGATAGAGGGTTTGAGGCGTTTTCTATAGGCTTTGGCTTACACTCTGATTTTACCTCTAGTAAGCAGAACTGCTTATTGACTGCAATTTTTCTTAAGCAGCGCTTATGTACTATAGCAGGGGTCAGGGATCAGGGGTCAGGGGTTAGGTCTGGAGCCTTTGCTGCATCAAGGTTTTCAGTTTGATGCGTGTCCTCACCATTCTGTCCAGTGCTATCAGTGCCCTCCATTGAAACCAAGAGCGATCGCCCTCCCCTGCTCATTACGAGAAGAAAGGCGATCGCCCCTGGTTTGTCGAGTTCTGCTGATTCCGCCTTACCCCAACACAGCCGCGCTGGGCTTGGGAATTTCCTTCTCATCATAAATAGTGAGATTGGTAGGCTTGCAGCGCTTGACGCTCAGCCGAATTCCCTGTGCGCCTTCCTGCATCAAATCTTCGACATAGCCGCCTTTGAGTGCTTCTGCCTCGGTTGCGCTGGCAAACGGGCCAAAGTAATACGTGCAGCGGGGTGCGTCAGTCGTAATTTCTACCCACCAGGCAGCACCAACGGTCTGCAATATCGATGTCCAGGTTTCTTTCATAAGGCGGTTGGAGTATAAGTAGCTAAAATCACCGGAGAAACACTGCGCTTAAAGGAGGGCAGCCTGATGCCGAGTCGTGCTTTCTAGCTATCGTGCCACCTTGAGGCGACTGCCCTGGAGGTAAACCTTCCGAAACAGACACAACTTCTTACTTGAAGATGCATCCGTGACCCAGCTAGACGCAACAATCTCTGAATAGAACAATCCACGGTGTAAATTTTAGAGATCCCCTCAAGAAAATTCAATGCCGATTGCAACCTTTTTTGAATTTAGTTGAACCAATGTTGAACCAATCTATAGTTCAACCAAAGTTCAACAAACCCGTTGCCGCTCAGGCGTCATCTTTCCTGCTCGTACAGCATCCCTTGAAATTAGAGTCTTGGATCGTATTGTGTGAGACGTTTACCCAAAATTGCAATTTACTTTCGGGATGATCTTGCTGGCGCATCTTGCCACTCCTCAGAGATACGCCAGACTGTTCAGTTCATCTCCAGTTCATTTCCAGGTCATGACAAGTCCGCTATTTGGCGATCGCATGATTCAGCGCTAGCGTGCTTGTCCAGCGCTGGCGATAGACCTCATACAGCGCCATTCCAGCCGCCACCGAGGCATTGAGGCTAGCCGTCTTGCCTCGCAAGGGGATCGATACCAGCACATCACAGCCGCGCTGCGTCAGCATGTTTAAGCCGTCGCCTTCGGAACCAATGACCAGCACTGTTGCTTTATGAAACGTAACAGTATTGACTGGCTGTCCGGCTTCAGCATCGGTGCCATAAATCCAAAAACCAGCAGCTTTCATCTCTTCCAGCGCCCGTCCCAGATTCACCACGCGAGCAATTGGGAGATTTTCCAGCGCACCCGCTGCCACTTTCATCACGGTAGAGGTGACGCCGACCGTTCGCCGCTGCGGAATCACCACGCCTTGGGCACCAAGCGCCTCCGCTGTGCGGATAATTGCGCCCAGATTGTGGGGATCGGTGATGCCGTCTACGGCGACCAGGACGGGCTGTTCTGTGGTTGCCTGAGCTTTGGCAATCAGATCGCCCAGCTCCAAATACTCGTATGGGGCAATCTGCGCCACAATGCCCTGATGGGTGGCGCCGTGGGTGAGCTGGTCGAGTCGGCGATTTTCGACCTCATCGATCACTGCCCCGTTGCTCTTGGCTTTTTGTAGCAGCGTGTGAAAGCGGGGATCGTAGCGCAAACGAGGAGTGACCCAAATGCGGTTGAGTTGGCGATCGCCCTCCAGCGCTGCCATCAGCGTGTGGCGACCGTAGATCAGATCAGGGCTGCCTTCTTCCGACTCATGCAGCGGGTCACCCAGCCCTTGCTCAGCGTCAGATGCAGCGTAGCGATCGCCCGAAGAATCCTGATTTCTAGAAGATTTGCGTCCAGTTTCCCAATCTCGCCGGGGGGGACGGCCGGCTGGGCGATCGCGTTCGACCGATCCTACCTCCGGCGAATAGCGCCGAGAGATAGGCTTGACCTCCGAACCGGACAGTCGAGGTGGCTTGGTGTTAGAAAACTTTGCTCTGACTGGAGCCTCATCCGACCCGCGCCGACGTGGAGGACGGTCATCAAAGGAATGGGGGCGGCTGGGGCGATCGCCGGAGGGCTTACCGCTGGCATACCGGTCGTCGGAGTAGCGATCGCCACCAGGCTTGCCGCCGGAATATTTATCGTCAGAATAGCGCCCCCCGGAAGGCTTACCGCTCGAATACTTGTCATCAGAGTAGCGCTCCCCCGATGCGCGCTCTGGGGGTTTGCCACCCGAACGCTTGTCGCCCGAATACTTGTCGCCTGAATACTTGTCGCCTGAATACTTGTCGCCCGAACGCTTATCGGCTGAGTACTTGTCGTCAGCATAGCGGCCGCCGGGTGATTTTCTGCCCGCCGGTCGTTCGTCCGCATAGCGCTTGCCCCTATATTCCCCGTTTGCGGGCTTGCTGCCTGCGGGTCGGTCATTAGAATAGCGCTTGGCGGCAGGGCGATAGCCTTCTGAACGCTGCGGCGCACCGTCGCCCGATGGCTTGCCACCCGCAGACTTGAGGCGCGGCTTGCCAGGGCGCGGCGAACCCTGCCCTTTGCGAGGGGACGGGCCCCGATTAGAATCGCGGTTTTGAGCGGCCATGGTTATCCTTCCCTGACGGGTCATAGTTTCTAAGACGCGCCGGGCAGTTAATCCGTCAGCATCTCCGGGTTTCTAGCATAGCGGAGCTAACCGAGAATTGGGTCGAAAAACACCCGATTCCATGACCTAAGATTTCTTGCAATTTCTTAAGGAAATGACCAACAGCAGACGCAGCAAGCACAGCGACCGTGGAAGGTGGCACAGAATAGCTCTAAAGATTGGGGAAATTAAAGATTTTTGAAAGGTTGAATCGAACTGGAGGACGAGGGAACGCAAAAGAAGACTGGCAAATATCCTGGACTCATCCTCTAGAATCGCCTCCGGGAACCGCACCTAGAGCGTGCTTTAAAACCCTTTTATCCCTCCTAGGGCGTGTTTTAAAACCCTTTGATCCCCCCTAGCCCCCCTTAAAAAAGGGGGGAACCGAGCCGAACCACTCCGGAAGTCCCCCTTATTAAGGGGGATTTTGGGGGATCGACTCAGAGCAATCAACGACCTGGAAAGTTTTGAAGCACTCTCTAGGAAGCCTCGTTGGGAACTTCGTTTGGAGAATGAGGCAGATCAACTGGCGCAGGCGATCGCTCTCCTTCCCAAAAGCTTTGCAGCCGCTGCAACAGCTCATTCAAGCGGGCTGGGTTGCTGAAGTAGAGATAGCCCAATAGCGCCTCCAATCCCGATGCCTGACGGTAAATATCTGCGTCTACCCGACGGGGGCCGCGCTGCGCCGCATTTCGCCCTCGGCGCACGATCTCCTGCTCTGGTTCTGTGAGGTAGGGAAAGAGCGATCGCACCTGAGCCGCCTGGCTTTCGGCACGTACTTGCCCAACCACCTGCTGATGATAATCCTGAATGCGCCTGGGTGGCAGCAGGCAGGCTACACGAACATGCAGTTCATACACTGCATCTCCAACATAGGCCAACGCCGCCGGAGAGAGCCGCTGGAGGTCTTGCTCAGTCGGCGGCGAACTGCCAGAATCAGGCCCGCTTGGCATTCTCCAGCGCTGCCTCGACGTTGGGCTGAATCTTGAAGAACTGCTCCAGACGCACCATCTTGATCGTCTGCATGACTCGCGAATTGGCAATTAGTTGCAGCTTGCCATTTGCCTGCTGAACCTTTTTCGCAACCTGTACCAGCGCCCCGATGCCAGAGCTATCAATAAAGTCGATCTGATAAAGGTCGAGGATAATGCTAGCGGGGCCCTCCTCGACATACTTATCGACCACTTTGCGGAAGGTGGGTTCAGAAAACGCATCGAGAAGCCCCGCAAGGCGGAACAACTGGTTGTTGTCTCGAACCTCCCGAGTGCCGCGCAGGCTGACCGTTAAAGTAAGTGTCTCAGGAATAGAAGCCTCCCCGCTGATGGGTATTCAGCGCTGTGTCTAGCTAAGTGAATCGAGGCTTAAGTATACTCCAAAGTGAATTTTGGGCCAATAGAACTTTGAGCCTTGCGTTTGTTTTACGCTGATTTGCTATGAATAATGGCTGTAGATGTGGCTGTAGATGTTGTTGTGGCAGGCGATCGCCTCTGATGTACTCTTGACGCCATCCTACGAGATGGAGAGATGGACAAATAAAGACCTTTCTAAAGACCTTGCAGCAATCAAAGAAACCAAACGATGGATGGTTGACTTTTGGCGATCGCCTCCCACAACAAAAGAATGTCAATCAATCAGAACATTCACGCTTATTGAGCAACCATCCATCCACAATTTTCGCTTACTCAGCCTGATTTGCTGAAAAGAACTTAGGACTATTTTTCAGCTTTCTTACCCTCGTCCGCGCATTTGATCTGCACAGGAATTCCCTTCTCTAGGTAGTATTTGATCAGTTCTGCAAACTTTTCTGCTTCTGATAGCGTCTTTTCCTTTTTGACGGGTCTATTGAACAAGAACGAACACGCAAATGCAAACCCGATAAAGATCCACTCTGCACCTGTCATAGATATAGTGATCCAAATTCAACAAAACATCAGAGACATTGCTCAGGTGAGCCAAGCACCTAAGTCTGCGGAACCTTTTTTGATTCCCGGATAATTGCAAAACCAGCCTGAAACGGGCATCTTAGCTTCCTCTTCCAGAGGAAGAGCAGACCAAAAGCCTATCCCATCAGCAGAGGATTAGCGCTTCACAAAATACAAAAAAATCCAAAGAGACGTAACCGATCGCGGCAAAAATCTAGTTCAAGTTCTAGATCCTCTAAGGATAAAACACGACTCTAAATTTCAGTCCGCTGAATTGCCAATCATTCTAAGATCGTCTCGCCTAAACAAACCTTAAGAACTGCATTAGGATGATGATCCGCCTGTAAATTGATGTTTCTAAGTAATTTTCGTTCCTGAATCTTTAATTGTCGCCCTTGTCTTGGGAGCAAACTATTTCTTAAGAAGCTTTCTCAAGAAATGTTCTCAACAAATACAGTGGACTAATGGCGGATAGCCACCATTCTAAGCACAAATTTTTAAAAATCAAGAGAAAAACAAAAAGATTTCTACTCTATCGCCTTTTGTTCTGCTGTTGAAGAGGGGAGAGAGCCTCCGTTGCGACGGCAGGCTGAGGTTGCAGGAATTGCGATTTCCAACAAGAGCGCTTTGCCAAACCTCTTCTGGCGGACTCAGCCCGCCGAACTCAGCGCCTTGTGAATTACGCCAGTTCCTTTAGCAGAGCCGCCATGTCCGAAGGCGCAACCAGCGTATTGGCACAGAGAATC
This sequence comes from Cyanobacteria bacterium J069, assembly GCA_003695655.1. GTDB lineage: Bacteria > Cyanobacteriota > Cyanobacteriia > Elainellales > Elainellaceae > Thermoleptolyngbya. The sequence goes on along the minus strand of RFIF01000548.1, from coordinate 893 downwards.
CCCGATGCGGCAACAGCAGGCACCCCAATTCCGGGCAGGGTGCTGTCGCCGACGCGATAGAGGTGGCGAATGGGGGTGTGGGTGCTGGGAAACAGACCCTGGCCAGCGGCGATCGCCGGGCCGTAGGTGCCACGATGGCGACGCAGATAGCGGGCGTGCGTCAGCGGCGTGCCAATGAGTTCCAGCACCAGGCGATCGCGCACATCGGGAATCACTCGCTCTAGCGCCCGATACAGCGGTTCCGCCCGTTCCCGCTTGCGCGTTTCATAGTCTGCATCACGCTGCCAGCCGTCGTAGGGTTCCAGCGTGTAGGCGTGGACGACGTGATGACCCGGCGGTGCCAGGCTGGTATCCCACACGGATGGAATCGAGATCATGCAGGTGTGGCCGGGTGCGGCCAGGTCGTCGTGCGCGATCGCATCTTGCACGACGACATGGTGCCCGGTCAGCCCTGCCAGCCCCTCAGCGCGAATGCCCAAATGCAGGTGCATAAAGCTGTCTACGGCTGGTGTTTCTAGCTGGCTCTGGCGATGGGCATCGGGCAAGTCTCCCGGCTTCAGCAGGTGCGTGTAGGTGTCCCAGAGGGTGGCGTTAGAAATGACGATGTTCGCTGCGATCGCCTCGCCCGATCGCAGCCGCACGCCCACCGCCCGCCCGTTTTCCACCAAAATTTGCTCAACATGGGCATTTAGCCGCAGTTGGCCGCCCCATTTTTCTAGCCCGCGCACCAGCGCCTGCACGATCGCCCCGCTGCCGCCCAGCGGATAGTCCACCACAGAATTCGTGCGCTCGCCAAACATAAACGCCATCTCTGGCGCGACGGTATCCGCAGCCGGAAGCCCTGACAGCAAAAAGCATTCCAAATCCACTAGTCGTCGCACCCAGGGATCGCG
>RFIF01000547.1 GCA_003695655.1 Cyanobacteria bacterium J069 | reverse complement strand
GACCTGGGCAAAGCGCTGTTTGACGTGGTGAAGGCTAAGCCTCAGCGCGAGCTTTTGCCCCTGTGTCAGCAGGTGGTGCTGAAGGGCGACGAAGTAGACTTGACCCAACTGCCGCTGCTGCGGGTCTATCCAGACGACGCGGGCAAGGTGATCACGCTGGGGCTGATGATTACCAAAGACCCCGAAAACAAAATTGTGAACGTGGGTGTCTATCGCCTCCAGCTCCAGTCGAAAAACACGATGACAGTGCAGTGGCTCTCGGTGCGCGGCGCAACCCGGCACCTGCGGAAGGCGGCCGAGCGGGGCGAAAAGCTGGAAGTGGCGATCGCCCTCGGTGTAGACCCGATGCTGGTGATGGCGGCGGCCACCCCGCTACCGCTGGATATGTCGGAGTGGCTGTTTGCCGGGATTTATGGCGGCGGCGGCGTGCACCTGGCCAAGTGCAAAACGGTGGATCTGGAAGTGCCCGCCGATTCGGAATTTGTGCTGGAAGGGACGATCACCCCCGGCGAGGTGGCGATGGATGGCCCCGCCGGCGACCACATGGGCTACTACGGCCCCGCCAACCCCAATGCCCCGCTGATCCGCTTCCACTGCATGACGCACCGCAAGAATCCGATCTACCTTACCGCTTTCAGCGGTCGCCCGCCCAAGGAAGACGCGATGATGGCGCTGGCGCTGAACCGAATTTACACGCCCATCCTGCGGCAGCAAGTACCGGAAATTGTAGACTTTTTCTTGCCGATGGAAGGCCTGAGCTACAAAGTAGCCGTCCTGTCGATTGACAAGTCCTATCCGGGGCAGGCGCGGCGGGCGGCGCTGGCGTTTTGGAGTGCGCTGCCGCAGTTTAGCTATACCAAGTTTGTCGTGGTGGTGGACAAAGATATCAACGTCCGCGATCCGCGCCAGGTGGTCTGGTCGATTACTTCAAAGGTCGATCCGGCGCGGGATGTGTTCATCTTGCCGGACAACCCCTTCGACTCGCTCGACTTTGCCACCGAGCGCCCCGGCCTCGGCAGCAAAATGGGCATCGACGCGACAACCAAGATTTATCCAGAAAGCGATCGCCCCTGGGGCAAGCAGCTTGAATCTGACCCCGACACAGCCGATCTCGTCTCGCGCCGCTGGACGGAATATGGACTCGCCGACCTGAACCTGGATGAAGTTGATCCCAACCTGTTTGGCTACGACATGAATTAAGTAAGCCGATACTGTTACAGCGCAATATTAGTTACAGCGCAATATTATGGGTCATAGGCGATCCCAATGCGTCTTTATCCACAGATTGCCTGCGATCGCAAACAATTAAATAAGAAAGCCATGACTGAATCTGCTGCTTCTAACTCACCGTCGTCAGCTAGCATCTGTGGACATATTCAGCCCGCTCTCATGGAGGTTTTGCTGCCCCTACGCACCTATCTTCAACAGCTTTATCAAGAGCGTTTTGACCGTTTGGTGCTGTTTGGCTCTCAGGCAAGAGGCATGGCTCATTTTGGCTCCGATGTGGATGTCTTGATTGTGCTGCATGACCCGATTGATGAATCCGAGGAGCTTTATAGAACGAGTCCGTTTGTAGCTCAGCTTTGCCTGGATCACAACTTGCTGGTTTCTCGTCTGTTTATGTCTACCTCTCGCTATGAGGCTGAAAATTCCCCCCTCCTACGGAATATTCGCTCCGAGGGCGTTGTGATATGAGTCCGGAGCAGCAAGCCTTGCTCGATAAGGCACAGCGCAGCCTGGAAGCATCCCAAAACCTTGTGGAGCGAGGATTCTATGACTTCGCTGTTTCCCGCGCTTACTATGCACTGTTTTATATTGCTGAAGCGCTATTGGACAAAGAAGGACTCTCTTTTTCCAGCCATGCCGCTGTGATTAGCGCCTTTGGTCAGTATCTCGCCCGCACGGGAAAAATGCCGCTAGATTTGCATCGTCAATTGATCGATGCCCAAGCCCTTCGCACCCGTGCCGATTACGACATTCATCCCAATCTCTCAAAACAGGACGCTCAGACGCTAATTGCTCAGGCGGACTCTTTTTTGGCGATCGCTCGACAAGCATTTTTGTGAAAAGAGCGATCGCCCCTGGGGCAAGCAGCTCGAATCTGACCCGACACGGACGATCTCGTCTCGCGCCGCTGGGCCGAATATGGACTCGCCGACCTGAACCTAGATGAAGTTGATCCCAACCTGTTTGGCTACGACATGAAGTGAGGAGTCTAGCCCTGCCATTGGGTAAGCCTAAAAGATTTGGAATCCTGCAAGAGGGATTACAAATCCTGTAACGCCTTAACCTCTAAATCCAGGACAAAAGCCAGCGCTTGTTTAATTTCAAACAGAGTGGATGCTGGCAACTCTCCTAGCTTGCACTCCAGCCTCACCACTGGAACCGAGCCGAGTCCTTGCACATTCGCGACAGAACCTTTTCGCAAAAAAGATACGCTAGACAAATCCACCTCATAGGCGCTGCCACGATTTTGTGTCGTCACAGGCACATACAGCACCAAAGCGCGAGGGGGATCTGGGTCATAGCGAGAAACAATGACAGCCGGACGAGTCTTAGCCGCCAGCCCTAAGTCAACCAGCCAGACTTCACCAGGCTTCGGAGTCATCAATCAAATCCAGCACTTCTTGTTCGACGCTTCTGGAGCGCATCAGATCCAGCGCGTCTTGGTCGGCTAGTTCGATAATCTCTGCCAAACACTGACGCACCAGTTCCACCATCGCGGGCTGCCACAAACGCAGCTTGGCTTCTAGCTCTTGGACTAAAGCATCCATATCACGCTTCCAACTTACGCTTTCAATGCAGATTTTTGTGCTGGGTTCCGTTTTGTCCTAAGTTCCATGCTAAGCCCTGTTTCCTCATAAGCAAAGCGCTCAGCGTTTAATCTTTCAGCAGCGCCTAAAACGCCGGGTCGTTGACGATTACGAGACATAAATTGCTTCTCGTTCTACCTGCGGGCGAATGTGGGGATTGAGCGATGTCGAGGTGACTAAATCCACCGAAACCTGGAGGTGATCTTCCAGATAAAACTTCACGTCCATGTAGCGATCGAACGTAATCGGCGGCGCTAGCTCAACCAAAATATCGACATCGCTGTCAGCCTGCGCCTCGTCCCGCGCCACCGACCCAAACACCGCCAAAGACAAAGCCCCTAGCCGTCGCAGCACATCTCGATGCGCCTGCAAAACCTGCAAAACCTCATCCCGACGCAGCCGCTTTTCGGTCATCTTCAATCGCCCTCATCTGGCAGCAGCGCCTGAAACGCCGGGTCATCGCGAAGGCTGTCAAAATCGGTGTCGGTTTTTGCGTTCTCTCGATATTGCTCATCCAGGTCGATCGCCCGCTGCAACATCTTCACCGTCCACTCCACTTTAACCATCAAGGCATAGCAACGGGCAATGTCGTAATATACTCCAGCATCATCTGGCAAAAACTCTAGAGATTTTTGATAACTGGCGATCGCCTCTTCACAGCAACCCGAGCTTTTCAAGAAACTACCTCGATTACACTAAGCTAAATCTTTATCCCGTTTGATTTGCAGCGCTTGGTCATGGCTGGTGATTGTTTTTTGAGAAGGACTCAAGAATAGGTAGCAGGTCTCCAAAGTCTATCTGCTCGATAGTAAATGGCTGGCGTCCTTCCTTTGCCCTGAGGGCATATCCTTTTCCTACAATTGCCATGTTATAAAGATTTAAGCTCTCATTATCCTGCTGATCCGGCTTTTTTGATAAAACCTCGTCATAACACTCAACAGCTTCTTGATAGCGTCCTAAGACACATAAGGCATTTCCCTTTCCTACAATTGCCCTGATGTAGTCTGATTTAATAGCCAAAACTTGATTGAAACAATTAATCGCTGCTTCAAACTGGTTTAATTCATGCAGTGCACATCCTTTATTATGAAGGGCTTCATACTTGTCAGGTTTCACTTTTAAAGCTTTGTCATAGCAAGCGATAGCCGCCTCATACTGTTCTAGTTCAGCCAATATATTGCCTTTATTATATAGTGCTTCATGAGATTCCGGCTCTATTTCTAAAGCCTTTTCGTAGCAGTTATATGCCTCTCTTTTTAATCCTAATTTGGACAGTAAATTACCTCTGTTGTAAAGCGCTATGTAATCATTTGGATAAATTTTTAAGATCTGGCCATAACAAGCAACGGCAGCTTTTGTTTCGTTATTGTGAGTAAGTAAAAGAGCTTTTTCTAAGAGCAAATTAGCTTTTTCATCAGAGCCTAGTTCAGGCTCATCCAATAGAGCCTGAATATCTAGGAGCTTGACTTGTCTTTCCTCTAGTGAAAGCGCTTTGAAACCTGCCTCATCGCGTTGCTGTATGTAGGCGGCCAGAGTTGCGGATTGCAGTTTACTTTTATCCAAAGGAAATTCAAAAATGCCGGAGCGCCAGTCAAAGAAGTCGGGGGCGCGGTGGATCAGGTATTTCACCACGTAGGGCGGCACCAAAAAGACCAGCGTGGCGTGGAGCTGGTCGCGGAAGTTTTCGCGCTGCTGGTTCAGGTTCACCATCACGGGCGGCACGCCTTTCCAGCTATAGGCATGGATCTCTTGCTCCGTCCAGCCCAGGCTGCGCTTGGTGTCTTCATAGTCCAGCAGCGAATGTTCTAGCCCCTGGATAAACAGCACGTCGGCGGGCGTTTCGGTCAGCCGGATCTGCACCTGCAAAAACAGGTTGCCCTCGGCAATCGGCTGGTCAAAGCTCAGCACCCCCACGCGCTTGCGGGGCAGGTCGGTTTTGACGCGCTCAATGATTTGCATTCCCGCCGCCGGGGTGCATTGCACAAACAGCAGCCCAAACCCCGCGCTCCGCCGCAGCGCCCGCAGCAGCGCGTCGTATTCTTCCTGTGGGTCGGGTTGCAGGTCGGCGTCCCAGTCGATGGCGGGCTGGCTCATGGCGCGGCTCCCTCAGCGCTCAGCTTGGCAAAGGCATCTTTAAATTCCTGAATGCCCCGAATCAGCGGATGCACGTCATACCAGGGGCAAATTTCCCCTTCACTATCAAGATAGCGATATTCCATAATGCACCGCCGAAACATCAGGTCGCGGTAGGCCTGCTCGTTTTCGATGCGCTTGGTCTGGGCGACCCTGGCCAGCAGCGCCCACTGATCCGCCTGGGGCACGGGGCGATAGGTGGCGCGGGTTTCCGTAATCGCCCGCCGCATCGCCTGGGTGGAAATCGGCAGCGATCGCGTCCGGTTCACCGCCTCCTTCAGCAGCAGAAACAGTTCCCGCATGTGCCCGCCGCTCATCAGGCAAAGCTGCTCCAGCGCTTCCGCCGTTTCAAACACACCGCCCGCCAGCTCGGCATCGGGCAACACCGTACGAATTCGCTTTTCTACCAGCGTCTTCATCCGCTCCAGCCCTGGCGGATAAATCTCGCCGTTGGGTGTTTTCACCATCACCATCGGCAGCAGGCGCGGATTGCAGCTATAGTTCGACTGCAAATCGCTAGCCCGGTTGGAATGCACCATCGAAATCGGGATGGTGTAGATCAGGTGGCAATTTAGCCCGCGCAGTTGCCCGCTGCGCTCCAGGAAAATTTCGTCGTGGTTACTGCGGCCGTCATCGCCATACACGGGCACAATTCGGTCGAGGTTGTCGGCAATCATTACTAGCTTGGTTTTGCCGGGGGGCAGGTTGCGCCGCGCATCGTTGATGAAATCGTTCAGTGCCTCTATCAGCGCGGGCGTGTCGGGGTTCACCAGCCTGCGAATTTTCTGCCGCTCCGAGGGCACGGCGCGAATCGTGGTGCTGAGCTTGCTAATTTCCTGAATGCCCACTTCGATGTTTAGGTTTTCTGCCTCGATCTGCGTCAGCCCCAGATCCTTTAGCCCCTGCCACCGCTCCCGAAACCAACCCAGCACGGGCTTTGGATCAGCATTCTTGACTTGTTCCAAGAGATAGCGCGTGCAGGTAAAAAGGATGTCGCTGTACTGCGCGTCTTCTGGGTCTACGTCCTCCGTTTCGCCCACCGCCGCGAAATACACCACAAAGCAGCCCTGCCCTTCCAGATGTTGCTTTAGCCGCAACAGCTCCGTCGATTTGCCCGCGCCGCGATGCCCGGAATTAAAGCTGGCAGGTGCGTTCCTCCCCTCGCAAAATCTCCACGCCCAGTTCCTGGATCACGTCCGTGTCGCCCCTTTCCTTATCGCACTCCACGTAGGTCGGGTCGCCCGGCGGCACTGGCTCCGAGGGGTTGATGACTCTGGAAATTTGGGTCAGCAGGTCTTCGCTCATGCAGGTTAGGGGTCAGGAGGCATGGGTCAGAGGTCAGGGGTCAGGTTTGAGGGGTCAGGAGGCATGGGTCAGGCTACTGCTCTGGAAACCAGTTCCAATCTTTCGAGATGCTTCTTTTTTTCCAAAAAACTTCTCTAAAAAACCTGCTCCCTAGCCTCTGCTCTAAGGGACTCCGATCGCCCCTAACCCCCTTTGGAAAAGCTACTGTGTATACACAAGTCTTCCAAATCAGAATTCGTCTGAGCTGATCCCCCCCCCCCCCGAAACCTGACCCCCGAAACCCGCCCCCT
>RFIF01000546.1 GCA_003695655.1 Cyanobacteria bacterium J069 | reverse complement strand
CATGGCGCTGGTGCTAAATCAGGCGTTTCGCGGGCGGGGCTGGGTGCGGACGATCGCCATTTTGCCCTGGGCGCTGCCGACGGCGCTGATGGCGCTGGGCTGGGTGTGGATTTTTAACGACCAATACGGCGTGTGGAATGACATCCTGATGCGGCTGGGCATTTTGCAATCGGGCGTGAACTGGCTAGGCGACCCGACGCTGGCGATGCTGGCGCTGATCGCGGCGGACGTGTGGAAGACGACCTCCTTTGTGGCGATTTTGCTGCTGGCGGGGTTGCAGTCCATCCCGCAAGACCTTTATGAAGCGCACGCCATGGATGGAGCCACCCGCTGGCAGAGCTTCCGCCAGATTACGCTGCCGCTGCTAATGCCGCAGATTGTGATTGCGTCGCTGTTTCGCTTTGCCCAGGCCTTTGGCATTTTTGACCTGGTGCAGGTGATGACGGGCGGCGGCCCCGCAGGCGCAACGGAAACCGTGTCTGTCTATATCTATGCCACCGTGATGCGCTATCTCGACTTTGGCTATGGCGCGGCGCTGGTGGTGGTGACGTTTTTGCTGCTGGTGGCGGTGGTGGCGATCGCCACTGTCCTCCTCGCCAAAGCCCGCAGCGCTACCGGAGAAACGCAATGACGACTCAGCCGATTTCGACTAACCCTCAGCGCGATCGCATTTCGTGGCGACAGGTGGGAATGGTGGGGGCGATCGCCCTCATCGTCGTCCTCAGCCTCGCCCCGATTTTGTGGCAGGTGTTGACTTCGATCAAAACCAACGCCGACATCTCCGCCGTCCCAAATGTCTACTTCCCCACCCGCTTCACGCTCCAGCATTACGCGGAACTGTTCAGCCGCCGCCCGTTCCTCACCTACATGCTGAACAGCTTTTTCATTGCGGTGATTTCCACGGTGCTCTGTTTGGCGATCGGCACACCCGCCGCCTACGCCCTGGCCCGGCTAAAGCTCCCCGGCGAAAATGTGCTGCTGTCGCTGATTCTGATCGTCACGCTGTTTCCCTACATTTTGCTGTTTTTGGGACTGCTGGAGCTGGTGCGGGCGGCGGGCTTGGGCAACAACTACCTGGCGCTGATCATTCCCTACACCGCCATCAACTTGCCCCTAACCATTCTGGTAATGCGGAGTTTCTTTCGGCAACTCCCCCGCGACCTGGAAGACTCCGCCAAAGTTGATGGCTACAACACCGGGCAAATGCTCACCCAAATCCTGCTGCCGCTGACGGCTCCCGCCCTCGTCACCACGGGCATTCTGGCGTTCATCTTCGCCTGGAATGAGTTCATCTTTGCGCTCACCTTCATCACCCGCGAGTCGATGAAAACCGTCCCCGTCGCCGCCGCCCAAATTGGCGGCACCAGCATCTTTGAAGTGCCCTATGGTCCCCTCGCCGCCGCCACCATCGTCGGCACCCTACCGCTGATCGTGCTGGTGCTCCTGTTCCAGCGCCGCATCGTGCAAGGCCTCACCTCCGGCGCAGTGAAGGGTTAGTCAAGCGTCCCTGTTTTAGATGAGAAGACCAATCAACAAATTCCTGACACTTAAAATGTAAGATATGACGCTAACAGATCTATGACGCTAACTCTTAACCTATCACCAGAATTAGAGCAATACCTTTTACAAGAAGCCAGTCAGAAAGGGCTTTCAATTGAGGCATTAGCATTACAGCTTTTAACGAAATCCATTTTGTTGAAGCAGCGGCAAGCCGAGGCCGTTCAATTGCTCCAGTCTTGGATCGATGACGAGGATTCGGAAGATCAGCAGGAAACGGGACAGTATTTGGTTGAAACGTTGGACAATGATCGATTATCCGATCGCAGACTGTTTCCACCTGAATTGAAGGGCATTACCTGGTGAGCCGAGTCATCGTGTTAGACACCGGGCCATTGGGTTTAGTGACCAATCCGAAGCTTTCAGCGGAAAGCACGGCTTGTACTCAATGGCTTCAGTTGCACATCACATCAGGCAGGCAGATTGTTATTCCAGAAATTGCAGATTATGAGGTTCGACGCGAACTATTACGAGCCAATAAACACAAAGGAATCGCTCGTTTAGATGATTTAGCCAAGTTTCTTGAGTATTTACCCATTACAACCATTACGATGCGCCAAGCAGCCCAACTTTGGGCGCAAGCTCGCCAACAAGGACAACCAACCGCAGGCGATAAAACGATCGATGGCGACATGATTTTAGTCGCTCAAGCAATGACTTTTACTAGCTCAGATGTGGTCATAGCAACGACAAATATCGGTCATCTATCGAGATTCATATCCGCTGAATTATGGCAAAACATTGCCCCTAGCTAAACATTCACTCAACCCTGAAAAAGGATTGACGCTATTTAGCGAAACACAACCTTCAGCATTTAAACCCTGACCCCTGACCCCTGGCACCTGACCCTTAACTCCCATGTCTAAACTCCAACTGCAACATCTGAACAAGACTTACAGCGCCAGCGTGGTGCCCGTGAAAGATTTGAGCTTGGCGGTGGGCGATGGCGAGTTTCTGACGCTGCTGGGGCCGTCGGGCTGCGGCAAGTCTACAATTTTGCGGATGATTGCCGGGCTGGAGCAGCCAACGCGGGGCGAGGTGGTGATTGGCGATCGCCCTGTCACCCACGTCCCACCGGGCGATCGCAACATTGCCATGGTGTTCCAGAGCTACGCGCTTTATCCGCACCTGTCGGT
>RFIF01000545.1 GCA_003695655.1 Cyanobacteria bacterium J069 | reverse complement strand
ATTCCGACCCGCTCAATAAAGTGACGATTATTCCTCGCTCTGGCGGCGTTGGCGGATTTGCCCAGCAGACTTTCAACGAAGAGATGATCGACAGCGGGCTTTACACTCGCGCTTGGTTGCTCGATCGCATCACGATTGCCCTGGGCGGCCGCGCTGCCGAAGAAGAGGTATTCGGTGATCCCGAAGTCACGGTGGGTGCAAGCGGCGATATTCGAGTCGTGGCAGACCTGGCCCGCGAAATGGTGACTCGCTACGGCATGTCTGACTTGGGGCCGTTTGCTCTGGAAAGCGGCAGTAGTGAAGTCTTCTTGGGACGCGATTTGATGTCGCGCTCGGAATATTCCGAAGAAATTGCCGTCAAGATCGACCATCAGGTGCGTGATATTGCGACCCGCTGCCACCGGGAAGCCCGCCGCCTCATTCGCGAAAACCGCGCCCTCATTGATCAGCTAGTAGAAATTCTGCTGGAACAGGAAACCATTGATGGCGAACAGTTCCGTAAGATTGTGGGCGAGACGATCGAGCTGCCAGAGCAACAACTGGCGGCGCAAAGCATCTAGTTCAAGGAAGCGATAGGGGCTGTCATCAATTATCGGCGAAATTTAGGTTTCTGAGGAGTTTCAGCCCCTAGCCTGGTTTGTTTGGGCGGGCGCGATCGTGCTGATTCCTCAAAGGTTCTGAGGTGAATTGATGACGCGCCCTACGGCGATTTGTTGGTTCACTTGGAGGATGGTTAACTATCGGCAGATGGCTCAGAAAAGCCCAGCGTTTTCCTGATCAGGTTGCTGATTGATAGGTGTAGAAAGTGCCCAGTATTGCTTGAAAGCTTCGCTACGAAGCTCAGCAATACTGGGCTTTTTTTGTTTTTATTTTTTGACACTGCAAGTGTTACTTCTTGCCAAAATGAGTCTGAATCTTTATCCATAGAGTTGATCTTAGCCGGTCTTTGATCTGCGTCTATAGGTCATTGTGCCAGCCTTAATTGACAGGCAATACTCTGAATTATTCAGTTTGGGGTGGAGAATCAGTCGCTAGAAATCGACGCTGTGGTCAGATGATCTGCACTCATTCTTGAAAACTTCTGTTGTAAACCTTGACTCGATGTGCAGGAGCTATGCTTATGTTTCTCAAAGATAAAGAACGCGGAACGCTGATCAAAGTGGTTGATATTGAGGCCTTGATCAATCCGCTGGTGCCTGCGGTGGTTGGGCGATCGCAAGCTGGCGAGGAAGAGCAAGATCCCGAAGAATTTCTAAAAGAGAATCTCCTGTTTCCCTCGGATGAGGCACTGCCCCACTGCTGGCGAGACGCTGACTATCAGGCCACCCTTAATTAAGCAATAGGAGGCAGTCTTAAGCGGCGGTATGTCAGCGCGGGTATGAAGCCATCATTTTAGCGATCGCCCAGAGCGCCCTATTCGGAAATCGCCCAGATCGCCCTATTCAAATATTCAAAGATGTGCCTTCTATCGGAAGAGGTGCTTAAAAGTCTTTAAGCATGGCTTTTGACTCAGCAGCGGCTATCGCGAGTGTCGGCCTTCTTGAAAAATCCGATGATCGAGATATTGTAGCGTTAGGACACAGGGCAAAATGCTGGCGACGCAGGCCAGCCAAAACCCATGTGCCACTCGGGCGGAGCCATCCATTGCCCAGCCGCCCAGCACCGGGCCAATAAAGTAGCCTGCTGCCCAGCAGAGCGAGTTGACTGAGAGATAGACGCCGCGCAGTTCCACTGGAGCCAGGGCCACGACCAGCGAGGCTGCGCCGGGTGTATAGGCAGCAGTGGCGATCGCCATCAGCACCAGCGCCACCACTGCCCAAATTAGCGGTACAGATCGCGCCACGCCTGTTGCCCAAATTAGCCCAAACCCCACCGCCCAAAACAGCGCCGACACGATCAGCATTTGCGGCTGGGTGAGCGCCTGAAGCCGCCGAATTACCGGGAGCTGGGTCAACGCTGTCAGCGCCACATAGCCCGAAAATAGGACGCTAATCGTACTCGTCGAAAAGCCCTGTCCGGTGGCAGTAGGCACAAAGTTGGCAAAATACAGCGGCAGCGTGCTGTTGAGCAATGCCAGATAGGTGGTGAACAGGGTGCAAACCAGGGTGAAAATCAGCAGGCTGACGTCACCGAGCGCCTGCTTCCAGCTTTGCAGCATGGATTGGTGGGGCTGTCCGGGGCTACGAGTTTCGGCGATCGCCCGATAGACAATTCCGAAGAAGATGACGTAGGAAATCGCGTCGATCACAAACAGCGCCCGATAGGAACCCGTCGCCGCGATCAGCGTGCCGCCCAGCGCCACCCCTAGCCCCAATCCCAAGCTGTCACCCAACCGCGCCAGTGCATAGGCCTCGTTGCGTTGGTCAATGGTGGTGAGATCGGCAACGACTGTTTCGGTAGCCGGCCAATACAGCCCAATTCCCAGCCCCATCAGCAAGTTGCCCAACAAAAAGGTGGGAACATTGAACGTAATTGCCAGGATAGCCGAAGCCACTGCCGACACCGCCGCCGACAGCAGTAAGGTGCGCCTGCGCCCAACCTGCGGCATGTCGGCAAATGACCCGCCCAAAATGCGCCCTAGCACCCCGGCGATCGCCCCAATTCCCAGCCCCACACCCACCAGCGTTGCCGACAGCCCCACTCGATTGACAAAAAAGATCGGCGCGTAGAATAGCGTAAACCCAGTGCCCACTTGCGACAGGAGCCGCCCCGCAATCAAAATCCACACCCGAAAATCCAGATCTGGCAACCAACTCGTCAGCTTTCGTCGCAACACCGTGACCCACTGTGTTTGTAAAGAACTTCTGTAGTTTAGGGTTCCCGCTTGGGGGAAAGCATCCTCTGATGGAGGGGGGATGGGTAATGGAGTGGTGGGGTAATGGAGT
>RFIF01000544.1 GCA_003695655.1 Cyanobacteria bacterium J069 | reverse complement strand
GTTGGGGGTTAGGGGGCATGTTTGAAGGCTTGGAAGCGTTAAGCCTGGCAGCTTGCGATGGGTTCTAATCTTTTTACTTGACGCTTTACTTGACGCGATCGCCCTGTGACTTGGTGCTAACTATTGGCGCAGAGTGTCAGTCCGATTCGGCGGCAACCGCTGCACGCTGCCGAGTGCTTTGCTTGATCGGTGGCTGCGGGATGAGTGGCGTGGTCAGGCTTTCGCAAATCGAGGCGATCGCGCAATGTTGACTCGGAGAACCGGATTTAGGTGGCTGGTTGCTTTGTTGACTGCGCGACTGGGGCTGCCGCTGGAGCCGATGTTTTCCCTCTGTCGTCCCAAGAATCTCAGGGAATCTGGTTCATTTTGGACGCAGGTGACATAGGATGTAATCGCATAGATAGCAGGCGATCGCAAGGCTCGCTGAATGGGCCTGATCCGGTTTATCAAGACAGTTTCATCCGAGATTTGCGCTATGAGTAGGATAAAAAATCGGGGAACTTCGGCAGCGACGCTTCTGGTTCTCTTGGCGGCAGTGGTGACTCCTTCTGTATACACGGTAACTGCCTCGGCTCCGACCCTGGCTCAGAGCAATGCGTCCGGGTTTCCCCTGCCATCCAATGTTCCCAGCGGCACCCGCATTAACATCAACGGCTCCCCCAGTCTAAATGCGGTTAATCAGGCGCTGAAGCAGCAGTTTGAGGCACGCTACTCAGGTACTCAGGTCAATCTCTCGAGCGATGGTTCCGAGGGCGCTTTGCAGGCCGTGTTGAGTGAACGGGCGGACTTGGCAGCCATTGGGCGGCCGTTGACCGATGCCGAAAAAGCGCAGGGACTGGTGGCAGTGCCTCTGGGTCGTCACAAGGTGGCGATTATCGTCGGCAGCAATAATCCCTTTAATGGCAGCCTCAGCGATGAAGTTGTGTCTCAGATTTACTGGGGCGAAATTAGCGACTGGTCGGCGGTGGGCGGTGCGCCAGGAGCGATTCGCCCGATCGACCGGCCCGAAACCAGCGACACCCGACAGGCGATCGCCAGCTATGAAAAATATCGCAACCGCCCCTTTGGCAGCGGTGGCAATGTTGTGCGGCTGAATCAAGACAGCACCGATGAGCTGGTGCGGCAGTTGGGCGCAGATGGCATTGGCTATGCGATCGCCGATGAGGTGCTGGGTCGCTCGGACGTGCGCGCCGTGCCGATGGATGATGTGCTGCCGTCGGATAGCCGTTACCCCTTTTCGCAGCCCTTGTATTACGTCTATAAAGGCCCCCAGCCCAGCGAGGCGGCTCAGGCATTTCTGGGCTTCACCACCGACCCCAGCGTGCTGCCGACGATCGCCACTGCCAACCTGACGGGTGCGGGCACCCCGGTTGCTCCGCCGCCCGTGGCCGTGGCTCCGGCGGCTCCTCCGGATGCCTTGCCCGTCGCACCTGATGCTTCGCCCGATGCCTCTCCAGTGCCAGACGCGACGCCCACCGGAGCCCCGCCCACAGACCCGGCTTCTCCCACGCTGGAGTCGCCGAGTCAGCCACCGCCCGATGCGACCGATGGAGAAGCCGCGACCGCAGGCAGCAGCTTTCCCTGGTTCCTCTTGCTGGCGGTTCCCGTGCTGGGGGCGCTGCTTTGGTGGCTCTTTCGCAAGCCAGATGAGGCGGCATTGGTGGATCTGCCGGGCAGCACTCGTCTGGTGCTGACGCCTCGCTCCTGTCGGGATGTCTATGCCTATTGGGAACTGTCGGACGCGGATCGCGCCTTGTTTAGTGAGTCGGGCGATCGCCATCTGCAGCTTCGGTTGTATGACGTGACGGGGCTGGAGGACGACCGCGAAGACCCGCGCGACATGCAGCAGTTTGACTGTGACGTGGACATGCAGGATTTTCATATCCCGGTCGCCGTCGATGAACGAGACTATGTTGCGGAAGTGGGCTACCTATCTAAGGAGCAGGAGTGGCTGACGCTGGCACGCTCAGCGGCGGTGCATGTGCCGGCCTGTGGGCCGGGTGAATCGGAGCCGAGCGAGAGCTTTGGTCAGACAGGCGTGATGCCTGGATTGGTGCCGCCGACTGCGCCGCCTGCTGGTGCGGTTGTGCCGAGCCGCGTGATCCTGGTGCCCCGCGATGCCACCGATGCCTATGTGTATTGGGAAGTGACGGAACAGCGCAAGGAAGCAGCTCGGCAGAAAGGCGGCAAGGTGATGGCGCTGCACCTATATGACGTGACCGAACGCGAAACGGCGGGAGCGCTGCGTCCGGTGCGCCAGTTCAAATGTGATGAGTCTATCCCCGATTGCCACATCCCCATTCCCCAGCCCGATCGGAGCTATTTGGTGGAGCTGGGCTATGTGACGGGCGATCGCCGCTGGCTTAAACTGGCCCAATCTGAACCTGTCCGCGTCCCTGCTCCTCAAGCGGATCTGCTCAGCAGCCTGGACTTGGATGATCTGGATTTGGATGATTTGGATATCGATCTTTAAGATCTGTAGATCTTCGGTCTTTTAGATCTTCGGTCTTTGGATCTTTAGCCCGCAGACAGCGCCTGTAGCAGAGCGGACAAACCCCTGCCCGATTCTTTGGCGCTGTGCTGCACTTGGCTGAAAACTCTTAAAACTTTAGCGAAGCTCCCCGGATGCCGGCCCCTGGGGGTCGTAGTTTCAGGATATAATTGCCTGTATGGGTGAAGTTTTATTGACCTCGCCCGGTGAAGTTTTCAACTAACCAACCTTCTATCTTAGAAAGCAGCGAAGATGCCTCCTAAGTAGATGGACGCAAGTCGGCTAGAACCTGAAACTGTGCTCCGCTTGCCCTACAAGCTGGGGACAACTGTAAAGGTCTGGATTGACTGCGGTCAAATACTTTGGCAGGTGATTCTCCCTGTTTTCCAGGATATTTTCACAAGAGGTAACCCTCAAACCCATCTATGAAACAAAAGCTGTGTGTGATTCGGGACAGTTTGTCCATGAGTCTTTAACACGCGGCGAACCGAGCAAAATGAAGTCCCACGCCCGGGGAAGGAGACTCAACATGACATTCAATCAACAGCAGGCGATCGCTCCAACATCGATTGCCCCTGCAAACCCATCCTGTTTGTACCCCTGGGATACGGGACATGCCGTTGCCGAAGTGCAGGAACTGCTCTGTGCTCATGGCTATCGTGCAAAGGTTGATGGTGATTTTGGCTGGCTGACGGAAGAAGCCGTTCGCGCTTTTCAGCGGCGGCACAACCTGCGGGTAGACGGGATTGTTGATCCCGCGACGCTGGCAGCCCTCAAAACTACCCTCCAGCCGGGTTGTCGCACGCTGCGGCAGGGCCACTCTGGAGCCGATGTCTACGTATTGCAAAAGGCGCTAAACCGATGTGGGAATGCTCTGACGGTGGATGGTGTATTTGGCGAAAAAACGGCGCAGGCGGCGATCGCCTTCCAAGCCCAAAACAGCCTTACGCCCAGCGGTAACGTCTGTCCCCTGACCTGGAAAGCGCTCTACGAAGCGCTCAGGCCCACTTCCCAAGACGCTCAGCCTGAGCGATCGAGGACAACCATGCATCGCCTGCGTCGCCTGGTTCCTGCCTTGGGACGCATCTAGCGAATGGCGAGTTTCTATCGAGTTGATCTGTCGAATTGAGAGGTTTACTAATTTTGGATAGTCATAGTTGAGCGGGGCGTTTTGCAAAACGCCCCGCTCTTGGTTTTTTCGAGCCACCTAGTTTTTCGAGCCGCTTTTTGGCGCTAAATTTAGCCAAAATAGTTGCTGACCTTCAGCGCACCCCGACTCGCATCGCCCGCATCAAACTGCATTCCGGGCATCGCCACCAGAAAATCACTGCGGGGATTAAACCTGGCGTTGCGATCGTTGTAGGTCAAATGCGTGACCCCTCGATAGGTAAAGAAAGTTGCCTCTAGTGCCTTGAGTGGCTGAGCGCCGCGTCGCTTCTGGTTCTTGTCGGCAAAGGCTAGCTTGGTAGCGGCTTCCAGGTTTTTTGCCCGAATGTTGCCTGCGTTAAAAAGCTTCCTGGGCAAGTCAACCGTAGCGGGATTGTTGTCAAAGTCGAAGCGGATCACGTCTGTCGGGCCAAAGTTCAAAATGCGGTCGGGCTGGCGAACTGTGGAGGTCTTCAGTGCGGCTCGCTGCGTTGCGCCTGCAAACACATGCACATCGGCTCCGGGTCCACCGTCATAGGTGTCGCGGCCCAGCCCCCCAACGAGGGTGTCGTCGCCTTCGCCGCCAATCAGGCGATCGCCTCCTGCCAGTCCCAAAATCAGATTGTTGGCGGCATTTCCCGTTAGCGTATCGTTGGCCGCTGTGCCAATAAACTCGATTTGCAAGGGTGTGCCGCCACCGCCCGTGCCGCCATCGCCGCCGCCCGTACCCCCGTCACCACCGCCCGTGCCGCCATCGCCGCCGCCCGTGCCGCTGCCTGTAATCGTAATGGTTGCTGTTTCAAATGCTTGGCTGAACGCGGTGGAACTGCCGTTGGATGTGGTGTTAACGCGATCGCCATTGGACTTGCCATCCGTGGTATCCCACGCCCGAAAGGTGAAATTCGACGTGCCGTCAAACCCGGCATTTGGCTGAAAGCGAACCCGCGTCTGGGTTTGCAGCGCCAGTTGATAGAAATTGACCGATGCCCGCGCCGAGGTCGTGTTGTCGCCCAAAAAGATGACATTTGGCTCCTCATAGGGATCAACTCCCATGACACCACCAAACGGTGTGTAATTGCGTAAGGCACCTGTCAAAATTTGCGTGCCGTTAGCAAATAAGGTGTAGCTGTCATTGAGAACCGTTAGCTTATAGTCTGCAACCTGATTCGTGTCAAACGAAGCGAACTCCGCTGCTTTAAATAAGTTGACCCCATCATCTTGCGCGAAGATTTTTCCAGTGTTGGCACTCAGGCGCTGAAAGCCCAATTCAATCGCTTTTTGATTATCCTTAGTTGTCACCAGCAGGCTAAACCCGGCTCGGTCGTCATTGCTGCGTGCTTCCGAAACCAGATTGATGCTGAAGGCAACCGTGAACCCTTTGGCAGCATCCAGCTCTGGGAAGTTGGTATTGACCAAGGCAGGCGTTGTGTTTTTATTGCCATACCCAGCGTAGGTTGAGTTTCTGATGATCTCTGGAATGGGAGCCGTTCCTAGCGTGTTGAGGTTCACGCCTTCAGGAATCAGTGTTTCAGAGGTAGTACCCAAATTGGCAAACGCCAGCCAGGGCTGGTCGGTGGGTTTGGTGCCCAGGAGGCCGCTATAGAGCGTGTAGGCTCCCAGGATCAGGGAGGAGCTTTCGGACACGGTGCCGAAATTAGTCCAGGTGGTGCCGCCATCGAGGGAATATTGCCAGGTGCCGTTGGTGTTGTCTGCGCCTGTGATGGCAATGCCCGTGGGGTCGCCGTTGGGGTCGGTGATCAGGCTGCCGACCAGTGCCGACAGGCTGACGCCGAGGTTGGTTGCGATGGGGATGTCTGAGGCGATCGCCCCCAAGGTTACGGTTCCCGAATTGTCTAGCACGGGTGCAAGATTTGCCATATGTCCCTCTGGAGCAATTACTGCCGTCTATAATTCCCTGGCTGTCCTAAAAATCACATAGAAGTGGAACAAAAATAATATAGGGAAGATAACCGTCGATAAAGTCAGCATAAAGTTTGCCCTGGGGCGTGGCGAAAATCGCTGTGATTCAGATAGGGAAGGCGTTTAGAGTATTTAGTAAAAACCAGGTCGCCAGAACGGGGCGTTTCGGTTTTCCAGCTTGCCAGGGCAGCCCCAAATATCGCTACAATGATGTTTAGTTCTACTGCGGCGTTGGTGCCTGCCAATAATGTTTTATGATCTATGCCTTGTTTAAACGGGAGTCGTGATGTTTCGGTGGCAGTATACTGAGCCTGTCTTGGCAACAAGCTTGTACTCAGAAACTTTAAGCCGAAGCCGAGAGTCCCACCTGGAGTTCTTCCAGGTCAAAAACTGAGGTAAGACGGCGTTGCGGGGAACTTTTAAGTAATTCTCAAATCAAGTTTTCCTCTGTCCACTGGGCGGAGGAATTTTTGTTAAGAAGGTAGGGCGGAATGGATGATCTGTTGCAGTGGTGGGCGGTGGGCCTGGCGCTAGTGGCGTTATTAGCGATCGCCAGTGGAAGTCGATCGGCGCAGCGGGGGCGCATCTGGCAAGCAGCGGGCGATCGCCCAGCCCAGCATGATTGGGTCGCGGTGGAGCCAAGCTGCGAATCCACTGGTCGTCCAGACTGGTGCGCCATATCTCAGCCTGAAACCCAACCTGAAACGCCCCCCGAACCGCTACGCGAAACGCCAGAGCCTAAAACGCCACAGTCGGCGATCGCCCTCACCTATCGCGGCGTGTCGTACCTGCGCTGGCGGTGATTAGCCTTTAGGACTAAGCCGCAGCGCCACAGCCTGCCCCACCCTGATTCCCAGCGTTGCCTCAGCGCTGCCCTGGCTACAGGCGATCTCGACAAAGCCGTGGCTGCCGATCAGCGTTAGCAGGTCGCCGGGGTGGCGATCGCTGTAGGTCTGGCAATGGGGAATGGTGCGATCGCCCAGCCGCAGTTCCCAAGTCTGCCCTGCTACTGCCACCGCCGGAATGGTGGTAATCGCGTTGCCAAACTGGTCGATCGTCTGGACGTGCCCAGTGATGTAGGTTTCAGCTTGCTGCCAGGGCGGAATATCGAGCTTGATTAGAGAATCAGGGGCGATCGCCGGGCCCAGCTCTGTCAGCGCCACGCCGCTTGCCAGATGGGCCCCCACGGGCCCAAACACATCGCGCCCGTGAAAGGTGACACTGGGGCTGGCGGTTCGCCAGTAGGCCGGGTTGACTAGCTCCACCGCTGCCACCACTGGATGGCCCTCTACAACCCCGCCAAACAGGCCATTGTCTGGCCCGACCAGATACCCATCGGTAAGCTGGAGGGCGATCGCTCGTCGCGTTCCGCCCACGCCCGGATCGACCACCGCCACATGCACCGTCCCGGCAGGAAAATACGGATAGGCGGCCATCAGGTGAAACCGCGCAGCAGCGATATCTTGCGGTGGGATCTGGTGCGTCAGGTCGATCACGGTGAGCGCAGGATTAATCTGGGCGATCGCCCCTTTCATCACGCCCACATAAGCGTCCCTCAGCCCAAAGTCTGTGAGTAGCGTCAAAATGCCCATCAGCCCAAGGGGAGTGCGCCCACCGTCAGCGCAGCATCGGTTGAGCAAGGCGGCGTGAATAAGGCGGCGAGAGAAATCATTTGAGCCGGCTTCGGAGTTGTTAGCGGCGGTTTCATGGAATCGTTTAGCTGTTTAACTAGCGTTTAACTTAACTAGCGTTTAACTGTCGTTTTAATAGCGTTTAACTGAAGCAGGGCTTAATCAAAAAATGGGGGCATTTTCAATAAAAGTGCATCTTTTAAGCGGTCAATGAGCCATTAACGAAACCGTCAACGCAATCGGAATTGGAAACTCTCTACTGATCACTCTCAGAAAACAGGACTCTCA
The DNA here is from genome assembly GCA_003695655.1 of Cyanobacteria bacterium J069. Taxonomy (GTDB): domain Bacteria; phylum Cyanobacteriota; class Cyanobacteriia; order Elainellales; family Elainellaceae; genus Thermoleptolyngbya. Next base: position 3,549 of record RFIF01000544.1, on the reverse strand, counting down.
GAAAACAGCAATAAAAAGCACTTTAGGCCTATCACTGATTGCGGCGGACGGGGCGGTTAGGCGGGCTGACCTTCGGCGCTTTCGCCAAAACACAGCTCATAGCCGTCTGGGTCGCTAATGCGAATTTCGTTCATCCCATAAAACGTGACGAGCGTTTTGCCCACCACCAGCCCGCTCTCGATCAGGCGTGTCCGCACTTGCTCCACGCTCTCTGGATAGAAATACAGAATCACATCTCGAAACTCTGCCTCTGATCGGTTGTCGCCGACATGCCGATTTGTCACCATCAGCTCAATATCCTCGCTTGCTTTGAAGCGGGCCCAAAAGGGCTTGCCGCCATTTTCCAATAAACCCATCAACTGAAATCCCAGCGTCTGCGTATAGAACTGGATGCTGCGACTTACATCCTCTACCGCCAGCATGGGCACCATCGACTGAAGTTTCATCTTGTTGCATACACCAGCTCAACCTTTTCATCGTATAAAGGCGCGAATTTAACTGTGTGTAAACCTTCGTCAAGTAACGTCAGCATAGATGAACGACTTTTTCATGACAAAATTTGGCGATCGCCCTGCTCTAAACTGCGCTAAACCTGAACTTGGGCCAGTCTAAGCTGCCGCAGTTGCGGGATAGATGGCGTTTTAGCGCTTTCAAGGAGCACGCCTGACGCTTCCACCCCGATCGATACAATGAAGATTCTGGGAAACTTTGGGTGTTTGTTTTTTAGAGTTTCTCAAGCTTTCAGTATCGAAAGTATCTCGATCCGGTGCCAACCGTCGGTTCCCGGATCGGTCTAATCGGCCCACCACTCCTCCTCGCTACTGACCTATGCTGCCTAGAGACGAATTGCTGAAGGGAATTGAAAACCGCGAGATGGCGGTGCGCGTGCTCGATCAAGCAGAGCAGGCGATCAAAACCTGGGACGTAGTGTGTACTGATTTTCTGTCGCCGCCGGAGTTGGTAGAAGCTCGACAGATTTTGGGGCGTCTGGCAGAGGTGCAGGTGCTGGCATGGGGCGGCTATCCCCAGGCTGAGCGGCAACGTTTGGCGATCGCCCGTCCCGAAATTCCCCTCGACGAAAGCCTGGTGGCGCTGGCGGCGCTAGATATTAACGGCAACTTCTTGTTTGACTCGGCCACCCATCGCGATTTTTTGGGGGCGCTGCTGGGCACAGGCATTGTGCGAGAAAAGGTGGGCGATATTTTGGTGCTGGGCGAGCGCGGCGCGCAGGCGGTGGTGGTGCCCGAACTGGTGGAGTGTTTGGAAATGGGGCTGGTGCAGGTGCGCTCGGTGCCAGTAAAGACGCGCCGTCTGGACTTGGGCGAGCTAAAAGTTCGCGAACCCAAGAAGAAGGAGATGACTACGGTAGAAGCCTCGCTGCGGCTAGATGCGATCGCCTCGGCGGGCTTTGGCATGTCGCGCAGCAAGATGGTAGACCTGATCAACGCGGGCGACGTGCGCGTGAACTGGAAAGACATTACTCAGCCCAGCCATGCCCTGAAATCAGGCGACCTCGTCGCAATTCGCGGCAAGGGGCGGCTAGAAGTCGGCGAAATTACCGTGACCAAGAAAGATCGCTATCGGGTGCAGATGACGCGGTTGGTTTAGGTCAGCAGAACAATAGGCTAACTCGGTGCGGCGGCAGGGCGATCGCACCATAAATCGCCCTGATCCGGTAGCTCCAAACCTGGCAGCCCCAATCGGGCAGCCCCAATCGGGCTACCCCAAACCCGGCTACTCCAAACCGGTAGGGCGATCGCACCATAAGTCGATCCCCGCCCGCTCCATTTCCCGCTACATTAAGGGAATGCCCTCAAGTTAAGGTTCTAGAAAAGGTTATTTCTCTCTGTGAATGCTGGAGGGTTTCCCGATGATGGAACGTTTTACTCTGCATTCGCTTCCAGGCCTGTCCATCAAGGAGATGTCTATGAAGCGGGTTGATAAAGTTAATCCATCAAGTTGACCCATCTAGTTGATATTAGAGCTTTGTATCTTTTGGAAAGCGGCGCGCAGCCTGGCATTCAAAAAATACAGACCCACGAATCAACCGGATTTCATATTATTGGTAATTTACCGATCGGCAACACCGTTTAGTAAACGAGGCGATTGAGCGTTGGACGAGACTTTTCAAATTCACATTAACCGGATTGCCCGGATGGCGCTGCCCGAAGCTCGCAAAACCCAGGTGCAGCACATTCAGCCATCTCCTAAGTTTCAGCAGCAAGCAGGTGGGATACAGCCATCGCCGTTTCCGGGCTACAGCATCATTACGCCGCCCTGGGTTGATGAGTCAGAAAACGGCGTTTTTTACGAACAGTTGCAGGTGTTCCAGCAGCAGATTTTGCAAGAGCTGGTGCCGGGAATGCTGGTGCCTGTGCCGCCCGCAAGCTTCCATATGACGCTGGCAGATTTAATTTGGGACAGCGCTTTTCACCACGCAGTCACTGAAGATGCAAACTTTGAGCAGAAATTGCGCGATCGCCTGAGCCTTCTGTTCGAGCGATTTCAAGACACGCTGGCTGGCAGCAGCCCAATCTACTGGCAGGTTTTAGGGCTGATCGTCATGCCCCGCGCCGTGGGAGTTTGCCTGATGCCCAAAGATGAAGCGTCCTATGAGCAGGTAGTGACCCTGCGCCGCCTGATTTATCAAGACCCAGGGTTGATTTCTCTCGGCATCGAGCAGCAGTATCACCTGACGGCGCACGTCACACTGGGTTACTTTGGCAACCTGCCCAATGCGCTCGACCGCGAAACCCTGAGCGACACGCTGAGCACCCTCAACAATCGGTGGCTCGAAGCAACCGACCCGCAGCCGCTCTGGATACATCGGGCCGAACTGCGCAAGTTCGACGATATGACCCGTTATTACCGTGAGCCAGACTGGGCAACGGTCAGTTTTTGAAAGATGAGGGATGAAGGTGAGAGATGACAATTCTCCGTCTCGGTTAAACCATCCGCCGTTAAACCATCCGATTGTAGAGCAGAGCTTTGCGGCGATCGACCGGGAAATGGGGCCGCACTGCTTTGACCCGGCAGAATATGCGATCGCCCGTCGCGTCATTCACAGCACCGCAGACTTTGAGTTTAAGGAGTTGTTGCGGTTTGGCGAGGGGGCAATTGCGGGGGCGATCGCTGCCTTGCAGCGCCAATTGCCGATTGTGGTGGATGTGAGCATGGTGCGGCAGGGCATCGCGACGATGGTGGGCAAAACCTTCCAGAATCCGATTCTGACGGCAGTTGAAGCGGCGGATGCTCCGCTGCCAGGAAAAACGCGCACCGAAACGGGTCTCTGGCGCTGCTGGGAGCAATTTCCCGATGCGATTTATGTGATTGGCAATGCGCCGACGGCGCTCCTGGCGCTCTGCGAGGTAGCACAAATAGCTGTCACCCAGCCTGCGCTAGTGATTGGCGCACCCGTTGGGTTTGTCTCTGTCTTGGAAGCAAAAGCTGCCCTGGCAAACACGACGCTTCCCCAGATTCGGGTGGAAGGCCGCAAAGGCGGTTCTTCGGTTGCCGCTGCCATCGTCAATGCGCTGCTGGTTTTAGCCT
>RFIF01000543.1 GCA_003695655.1 Cyanobacteria bacterium J069 | reverse complement strand
TCGCCAGCGCTGGCGGGTCAACGGCCTCTCGGCCGACTTTGTCGCCGACTATATGACCACCTTCTTCCCTGGTGAAGATGATCCGTCGTCGCCCTCTCAGCAAGACAAAGTGCGCGATGCCGTCAGCTTTATTGCCAACGAGCTGCTCGAAAACGCCATGAAGTTTAGCGATGAGACCTCTTCGTATCCCATCCAAATTCAGCTTTATCTGCATAGCGATGTGCTAGTTTTTTACGTGACCAACAGCATCAAGCCCCCTGATATCATCAAGTTTCAAGCGCTGATCGGCGAAATTGTGTCCAGTGATCCCGATGAGCTATACATTCAGCGGTTAGAAGCCAATGCCTTGGACGACAACAACAAAAACTCTGGCCTGGGCCTGCTGATCATGCTGACCAACTATGCCGCCTGTCTGGGCTGGAAGTTTGAAACCCTGCAAGCCGAGCCACCGCTGACTGCCGTGACGACGATGGTCAAAATGCCCGTTTAGAGTAGGGTGCTGGTGGGTTGCCCCTGATGGCGATCGCTTTAGAGCAGACCAATTCGCTCCTGCCCTCCTCAAGCCCACTGCTTTTACAAGACAAGTTTTACAGGACAAATGACGGATACATTAGAATCATCAAAGATGAATTTGAGCGCCATGGAACTTCGGGATAACGATTATCAAATCTGGTACGATGCCGCAACGCAAACGCTCACCTGTCAGGGCGCACTGCGGCTGGGCGGGCCAGACGAATATGCACCAATTGCGCAACTGCTCGAAGAAGTCGTCAAACAAGAACCAGAAAACCTGGAACTGGATTTGCGCAAGCTGGCGTTTCTCAATAGCTCTGGCATTAATACCCTCTCCAAGTTTGTGATTAAAGTGCGGCAGCACAGCCAGATTCAGCTTGTGATTCAGGGATCAAACGAGATTCCCTGGCAAACCAAATCGCTGCCCAATTTGCAGCGGCTGCTGCCGACCCTCAAGCTCCAGTTTGATTAGAGATTTTGGTGAGTTCCTTGAGGTTAAACCAGGCGCAACCAGGCGCAACCAGGCGCAGCTAGGCGCAACCAGGCAAAATTAAGAGCGAAATCAAGATCGACCAGAGACTGTTGAGGCTTCGGCGCTACTATGGGCAAATCCGCATCGTCTGCTGAGCAGGCTTCTGAGCCATCTCCGCCGGAGAGGGGCGATCTGAGCGATCAGGTCGAGCAGTTGCGTCAGCAGCTTCAGCAGGTGCAACAAGAAAAAGCTGACCTGGAGGTGTTGCTCAACACGGTGACGGGACACTCTGACCAGATTTTGTCAGAGGTTGAGCAGGAAAAGACCGACCTGGAAATCTTGCTGGAGACAGCAACCGAGCACTCGACGCTGGTGGAAACCGACTTGCAGCAGCAGGTGGAAGCAGAACGGCGGCAGCGGGAAGAGCAGTTTCAGTCGATTACGGCGGCGACGCCTGTGGGGCTGCTGATTGCGCAGGTCGAAACAGGGCAAATTCTCTATGCCAATGAGACGTTGGGGCACCTGCTGGGGCTGGCGGCGGCGGCGCTGCTGTCCTGTTCCACTGTCGATTTCTATGCGCATCCGGAGGAGCGGTTCGCGGTGCTGGAGGCGATCGCCCAGCAGCAGCACTATCAAGGCGAGGTGCTGTTTCAGCGGGCCGACGGCAGCGTGTTTTGGGGACTGATGTCGATCCGGCCGTTTCGGTTTAACGGAGAACCAACGCTGCTCACGGCCATTCAGGATATTAGCGATCGCAAGCAGGCCGAAGACGCGCTCCGGATTGCCGAAGCCAAATATCGCGGCATTTTTGAAAATGCAGTAGAAGGGATTTTTCGGACTGCGCCCGACGGCGACTATCTGGAAGTGAACCCGGCGATGGCAAACCTATTTGGCTATACTTCTGCCAGCCACATGCTAGACGCTGTGCGCGGCGCAGCGGTTCAGCTCTACGCTGATCCCGCCCAGCAGCAAGCGCTGTGGCAATGCCTGGAATCTCAGGACGAAATCAAAGACTTTGAATATGAGGCCTGCCGCCAGGATGGCAGCCGGTTTTGGGTGTCGGCATGGGCGCGGGCCATTCGCAATGAGTCGGGGACGCTGCTCTATTACGAAGGGAGCTGCGTCGATATTACCCAGCGCAAGCGGCAGGAAGAGTCCCTCAAGCAGCAGATTCGCAAATTGCAGATCGAAGTGGATCAAACAAAGCGCAAAAGAGATGTGGCGCAAATTGAGCAAACGGATTATTTCCAGTGGCTGGTGTCGGAGGCAGATGCGCTGCGCTTCTCGAGTCAGAAACCTGCCCCCAAGCCTGAACCCAATTAGCCACCTGTGCGGAGGGCCCAGTTAGTTGCGGGCGATCGCCCTCCAGCCCTGAGGAAATGTGATGATCGGCAGTAATTTGCTTGTGGTCTGGCCCGCTGCGGACATCAGACAAGGTTCAACCTAGCGCGATGACGCTAGCCAGATGGGTTAGGACAAACCTCAAGCCGCAAAGCCTGATTTAGCAAAGGCTTCATCCCTGACCTCTGATCCCTGCCCCCTAATCCCTGGCCCCTGGCCCCTGCTATATGACTTCCTGGCTGAATGTTCCCGTCGTCTTGCTGATTCTGGGTGGGCTGATGCTGGGGCTGCGGCGCTGGCAGCGGGTCGCATCGCCCGAACCAGAACTGGTGCGCAAGTTGTTGCACATTCCCATGGGGCTGATTACGCTCACCTTTCCCTGGCTGTTTGAGTCGGCGGCGCAGGTGGCGGTGCTGGGGGGACTGGCGATCGCCTGGCTGATGGTGCTCCGGCTCTATCGTCCCCTGGCGCAAGGGTTGGGATCAGTGCTGGGTGGCGTCGGGCGGCGATCGCTCGGCGAGGTTTACTTTCCGCTGTCGGTCATTATCCTGTTTGCCCTGACGCCGGGACAGCCGCTGCTTTACACGATCCCCATCCTGATCCTGGCGCTGGCAGATGCGGCGGCGGCGCTGGTGGGCACGCGCTACGGCCAGATGCGCTACGTCGCCACCGAAGGCTACAAAAGCACTGAGGGATCGCTCAGCTTCTTTATGGCGACCTTTTTTAGCGTGCATGTGCCGCTGCTGCTGTTTAGCGAGGCCGGGCGACAGGAGTCGCTGCTGATTGCCACAATTCTTGGCCTGCTGGTGATGCTGATCGAGGCGATCGCCTGGCAGGGACTCGACAACCTATTCATTCCGCTGGGCAGCTTTTTGCTGCTACAAAGCCATCTAACAATGGATACGCCTGCTTTGGTAACGCGGCTGCTGGTGCTGGGGGCGCTGATCGGGTTTCTGTGGCTGTGGCGTAGGCAGACAACGCTCAGCGATGGGGCGCTGTTGGGGGTGGCGCTGGTGGGCTATTTTTGCTGGTCGGTGGGGAGCTGGCAATGGCTGGTGGCTCCGCTGACGCTGATGGTCTGCTACCCGCTGCTGATTTATCGCCCCACCTCGGAGCAGACCCTCAGCCCCGCCGAAAAAGCCGTGATGATCTGGCAGCCCGCTGAAGGCGATGTTGATCCCTGGACGCGGATTCACAATGTCTATGCCGTGCTGAGCGTGGCGGCGGCGGGGCTGCTCTGGCTGTTTTTGGCGCAGACGTTCGCGCTGCCGCAGTTGATCTATCCCTATACGCTCGCTTTTGCCGTGAATCTGGCAGTGATTTGCGTGGCGGGTCTGTCGCCCGCGCGCTATTGGAGCCGCAGCCATCAACGTCAGGTAGTGCGCCATATTCTGCTGAGCTGGCTGCTCTTGTTTGGGCCGCTGTTTGTGATTCAGGGAGCCTCGCCCACGGCGGCCGAGGGGGCGCTGGTTGGACTGGTGGGCACGGCGCTGGGGGCGATCGCTTTCTACCGCACTCAGCTTTTTTGGCAGCAGCACTGTACCGAGTCAATGCGCTGGATTTATCGTGCTCTTTTGACCACGCTGGCGTCTGGACTGGGGTTATTGGCGATCGCCCTGCCGCCTGGCGGCTAGCCCAAGAATCACGTCACCCCGCCAACATTCCGTAAAACCATTTGTCCTTAATCGGAACTTTATAGAGATCTGCACAATCGAGGATCGGAAGTTTATGAGCTTATCGGTAATATCTTTTAGGACTTACGCAGTTGGATGATTTTTTGCGGGCTGCGCCCGCGAAAAATCATCCAGAATCTACAGAACTCGTTTCAACTGCGTAAGTCCTGATCTTTATTAGCGCCTGATTTAGCAGTTTGCAAAGCGCCTCGGCAAGATGCAACTGCTAAATTTCAGCAAAAACATGACGGTCTTGACTATTTAGAACTGGTTTGTCTTACAGACTGAAAAGCACCTGATAAGTAGGCTCTAACGCGTGTTATTCCTGCAAGTGTGCAAAGCTCAAAATGGTTGCAAGACCTTTCCTTTCGGCAACCTGCCTCGGAAACTTCTTGCAAACTTCCTGTATGAAAACGATTGAACTTATTCAAGTTTCTGCTGGCTGACACTTATTAACAAATCGATTAACTGAATTAAGTCACTGAATCAAGTCATTGAATCAAGTCACTAAACTAATATTGACTTAGGGGTAATACTATGCAACTAGAAACAGCTTTGCAATTTGGTCAAGTGGCTGGGCAAATCGTGGGAATTGGGATGCTCGGCATTGGTCTGGCTAGTCTTGTCGAACCGACCCTTTCTATCGCCCAATCCTGCAATTTTTATGACGCCCAATCCTGCAATTTTTATGACTGCTCTGCGCCGAGTGCGAATGTGTGCAATTTTGGCAGTTGCGTCCCTCTCGGTTCAGGGCTGTGCGCTTTTGGCGGGTGCGCTGTGTCTCCCCTAGAGTCAGAAACGGCTGTACCCAAACCGGCTGTTCACGTTAAGGTTGAGGCGGCTGAGGGTCTATACAAGCTGAAATAAATCTGTGCGAGCTGAAATAAAGTAGCGGCTACTTGCTAGGGGCTGTCATCAATTATCGGCGAAATATTAGATTTCTTAGGAGTTTCAGCCCCTAGCCTGGTTTGTTTGGGCGGGCGCGATAGTGCTGATTCCTCAAGGGTTCTGAGGTGAGTTGAGGACGCGCCCTAGGCTAGCGGCGGCTGCGATCGCGCCTCTAGCCCTTGCAAAAAGATGTAGCCGACGTAGAGCGAGACGAGCGCTGCAAAAAAGCACCAGACCGAGATAAACCCCACGCTGAAGAGGCGGGCGGTCAGCAGCAGCGCCACCATCACCAGGAAGCCTAGCCGCTGCACATGGCGATCGCCATTCAGCAGCAGCGGAGCCAAAATCGTTAGCACATACAGCGTGTAACCAATCAGCACCATCGCCCGCGTGGGATAGAGCAGTTGGAACTGGTAAACCAGCGAGTGGTTGTGGACACCCACCGACAGCCGCTCTGGTTTCAGCCAGATGGGCACGTTGAAATACGCACCATAGAGCAAGCCGATACCCGTGAGAGTTTGCCAGATGCGCCGACGCAGGCGATCGCTTTCCACGCTGGCCGCCATAAGCGGCGTCCACACCAGCCAAAACCCGTGTGAAAAGAACACAAACCCAGCGGCAGTCAGGGATAGCAGGCGGGCATGATTCTCACCCAGACTGACCCACACAATTCCCTCGATCGCCTGCTGCAACCCAAATGCCAGCGGAAACACCGCCAGCGGCAGATAGCGCTTGTCTTTTTGCTGCGCTTTTTGGATGCAGGCGACTCCCACAGGAATCAGCGCCGCGCCCAGGCTAAAGCTGGCTGTTGCGGAAAAGCACATAGGGGTTAGGGGATTAGAGGGAAGGGATCAGGGATTAGGGGTCAGGGGTCAGGGGTCAGGAACACTCCCTGCAACCTGATCCCTGCAACCTGATCCCTGCAACCTGATCCCTGCAACCTGTTATAACTCTGGATGTTTTGAAACGGCTCAAATTAGCCAGCCAGCGTTTGCAGCCAAAAAGCAGCGAGTTCAAGCGCTTCGGCAGGTGTAGCGATTTTCCCTTCGGCGCGAGCGAGTTGCAAAACTTCAAGCAGTTGCCCGATTTGCGGCCCTGGCGAGATGTGGAGCTGAGTCATCAGGTCGCGGCCGGTGACTAGCGGGTGGGGATGGGCGATGGGGTCGTCGGGCGTGAGGAAGCGGGTAATCAAAGGGGCGATCGCCGCTTCGGCAATGCCCGCCGCCAGCGCTACCACTGTTAACGCACCAAACGCCGCGCCCACGCCTTGAAAAAAGAAATACTGCTCGGTGGCCGTGGCGGTGGGCTGCACCAGCGCCGGCACTTGGGGCAAAAACCGCAGCACGGTTTGCACCGCGTGGATTTCGTTGCGGCTGTACTTGAGATATCGCAGCTCGGCTTCGGCTTCGGCCGCTTCAGGAGAAACCAGGCTGGTCAGCTTGGCAATCCGCATCCAGCTCCGCCCCAGCCCCGACACCTTTTGCTGATCGCGCAGCCAGCCTGCCAGCTCGGCACCCAGTTCGGGCCAGCGTGCTTCCAGGGCGATCGCCGCCTCGTCCATCCGGGCAACCCGATCCATCCCGGTCGCCGTCGCGTGGGGCAGCCAGGTGCAAAACAGCCCGTCCTCCCAGGCCATCCGCAAAAACCGCGTGCCCCTGGCCGTGCCCAACAGATAATTTAGCTCCGCCTGGACTCGCTCTGGCGCGATGTCCGTCAGCAAGTCTGCCAGCCGCTGAATCGTGGTCTGGGTGTCTGGCTCTAGCTCAAAGCCAAGCTGGGCCGCCTGCCGATAGGCCCGCAGCAGCCGCAGCGGGTCTTCCTTCAAGTTTTCGGGCGCAACCATGCGGATCAGCCGCGCCTGCAAGTCGCCATAGCCGTTCAGCGGGTCAAACAGTTGCTCGGTGTGCGGATCATAGGCGATCGCATTCACCGTAAAATCGCGCCGCTGAAGATCTGATTCCAGCGTCGGACCGACCTGCTGGGCAAAGTCCACCGTGGCCCGCTCAAACACCGCCCGCGCAATTTGCCGCTCGGCATCCAGCAGCACATAGCCCGTGCGATAGTGATTGGCGATCGCTCGCGCCACCGCCACCGCCCCCTGCGGCAGCACAAAATCTAAATCCAGATACTCGGCCTGCCGCTCCATCAGCGCATCTCGCACGCTGCCACCCACCAGATACGTCTCCGACGGCAGCCACTCCAGGCTAAAGGGCCAGGTGTGCGGCGACAGCGTGGAAGTATCTGGGAGAGAGTCGGTCGGAAGAGTAGGGTTGATCAAGGGAAGGAGGGGTCAGGGGTCAGGTGCTAGGGGTCAGGTGCTAGGGGTCAGGTGCTAGGGGTCAGGTGCTAGGGGTCAGGAGGTTTCTCTCATTCCTGAAACCTAGAACCTGAAACCTAACTCCTCCATTCTGCTATATCTATCGGGGGCGATCGCCGCTTCTTAGCAAACTGAGCTAGAGTAGCATAAAAGCTGCCGACTCTAAATCCCCACGGGCCATGGCGGAGGGAGAATTTTTAAGATGTGTATTTGCGTTAACTGTCATTACGTTGATCGCTGCACGACGTACCATGCGGTCGAGCACCAGCACCAGCAGCTCCACCTGACGGAATCACCCGACTTTGAAGCAGTCGAGCCGACGATTAATGTCAACATTCGCCAAGGCGACACCAGCGACATTATCGAAATGGAATGGGATGTGGTGGACTGCCTCAGCTTTTCGGAAGAAAAGGGCAAGTGGGCGAAGCTGCGACCGGGCGAACTAGTCCCGACGTGAGGGGTTGGGGAT
>RFIF01000542.1 GCA_003695655.1 Cyanobacteria bacterium J069 | reverse complement strand
GGTTTTTTGCCCGTCGCTAAAATCCCGTTGACCCCAGTTTCCGTCCCCTTGCGGGGAAGTGGGTTGAAAGTCAATTGCCAAATTTAGCTTGACTATTCTCAGTTATAAACTTTTATTGTTTCCGTCCCCTTGCGGGGAAGTGGGTTGAAAGAGCTCTTCAACTCATTTATAGCTCTCTCGCTAATGTTTCCGTCCCCTTGCGGGGAAGTGGGTTGAAAGTTCCCTCAGACTGTGCGCCTGGGATACCAGGTAGGAACCAGGGTTTCCGTCCCCTTGCGGGGAAGTGGGTTGAAAGAACCCTACAACGAATGCGAACACACCCGCACATGCAAAGCGTTTCCGTCCCCTTGCGGGGAAGTGGGTTGAAAGGTTTTGCCACAAAGTTACACGGTTATGATTTCCTGTTGTTTCCGTCCCCTTGCGGGGAAGTGGGTTGAAAGTCCAGGATTGAATAGTAGTCAGTTGTGTGTCTGTGACAGTAAGTTTCCGTCCCCTTGCGGGGAAGTGGGTTGAAAGCGAAATTAGCGAAATTTCTTTCAGCATTTACTTCAACGTTTGTTTCCGTCCCCTTGCGGGGAAGTGGGTTGAAAGATAAATTGAAAAAGTCGGAGCTACGAGATTCTTGGAAGGTTGTTTCCGTCCCCTTGCGGGGAAGTGGGTTGAAAGCACATTTGAGACAGTGTTCAACTCTATTAACCTAGTGTTTCCGTCCCCTTGCGGGGAAGTGGGTTGAAAGGACCCTGTTCTAGAACCTATGTCTAGAGGGGGTTCCAAGGGGCAAAACCACAGAGGTCTAAAATTTTGACTCGTGATTTTACCCCATACCCTGAAAAACAAGTTAACGAATCGCTGCAACCAAGACGGGTTCAGCAATCCACGGAGGTAAACGAAAATATGCGGTTTTCGAGGTTCGTGCCACCTGCGTGGTTTGTGTTCACAGCATAGCGAGAACTTTCGCCCTTGTCGAGCTTACGTTTAGAAAATGTAAGCCGATGGCGGCGGTTCTGGCTTGGGGCTGCCAAGGGTGAGCGTTTTGGTCATCGCCTTGGGCGGAATCCAATAAAACCGCACATTGTCTTCCGCCGGGTCGAGCCGCGCCGCCACCTGCTGATAGAGCCGCTCCATCTGTGCCTGCGTCAAAAAACACTCAAACACACTCTTTTGCACCCGACGGCCATAACCTTCCAGCAAATTCGACAGCTTCAGGCGGCGGCGATTGTCGGGAATGTCATAAACAATCAAGGTCAGCATCAAGTGACCCTCCGAAACGCTTCATAGGGCGTGTTGTCTTGCAGGCTGCGCTTATAGCGCCGCATTTGGAGCTGAATCGCCCGACGATAGGGAACCGATTCCCTGGCGTCAGGGTGTTTTACCAGCGTCATGATGCGGTCTTCAAACGCTTGCAAATAGCGGCGACGCGCCTGATCATTTAGATAGACCGCGCCGTCGGGCTTCGGCGGCAAAAAGTCGCTGAGCTTGAGCACCTGTTGATTGATCAACTGGATTACCAGCGTATCCACCACAGGCGATCGCCATTCTTCCACCAGGTCAAACGCAAGCTGCGCCTCATGCCTGTCCGAGCGATGCAGATTGCCCAGGAACGGATTTAGCCCTTCCAGATACAGCAAACTCATGACATTGTTAAACAGCAGCATATAGCCAAAACTCAGCAGCGCATTTACGGGGTCAGTTGGGGGGCGGCGCACGCGAGTCGTCAGGCTAAAGCCCTCCGTGGTAATGAGCTGCCCCAGCGCCGGAAAATAGTGCGCGGCGATCGCCCCTTCATAGCCCCGCAAGCTGTCCAGCGCCGACGGCGATGCTTCCAGTCGAGCGATCGCACCTAGCTCTCGATCAATCCGCTCAATCGCCGTTTCCACAGCGGCAATTTTGCGGCGACGGTTGAGCTTTAGCAGCAGTTGCTTCGAGTTCCAAGCTTTGCCGATGACGATTTCACGGGCGATCGCCAGTTGAAACGTCTCATCCTTGAATTGCTCGAACTGCGCTGCTTGTGCTCGATAATCATGGCGATCGCCCCACAGCAGCCCACGATAGACCCCGGTCTGCGACAAAAAGACGACTGGAATCTGGTGATTTAGGCAGGTGCTGAGGGCAGGCGTGGTGAGCTGCACATTGCCAAACACCATCACCTGCTCCACCTCCTCCACGGGCAGATCAATCTCCGCACTGTCCGGCAGCGACAGCACCAATCGCCCCTGCTCTTTTTGCAGCTTTGTCCCCTGCTGGGTGAGATAAAGTAACGACATCCTGTAGAACTCCAAACCAACTTCTACTTCCATTAAGTCGTTGAGTTGGAAGACCCCCCTTCAGGGTTTTTAAGGAGCTTATGGATCTACCCAGCTCAGCGGATATTTGAAAATACGGATAGCGAACGCATCAAGTTCTTACAGAGTGGTGCGTGATAGCTTTACCTCACAGCACCCCGCACCAGATCCCCATGTGGTGTTAAGCAGTCATGTTTAAGACAAATATCAAGCCAAAACCCTGCCCCCGCCCCGTTCTTCCCTCTTCGTTCTTCGTTCTTCGTTCTTCGTTCTTCGTTCTTCGTTCTTCGTTCTTCGTTCTTCCCTCTTCCTTTTACCCCCTGCCATACCACTCCATTTCCTGCTGGGCTTCCGACTGCATTTGGTGTCGAACGGCCAGCGGTGCAATCACTTCTCCATTGGGCCGCCAATCGCGGAGCCGCATGGTGACGTTAATATCTCCCAACCGAATCCACCCGTGATAATAAACATCCGTTTTGGGCAACTGCTTCACGAGCGATCGCAGAGCAGACCGTTCTTCTGCATCCGCAATCTGAGACGCAATTAACTGGGGCAAATCACGATAGGCAATTTTGGCAAATGTGGGATGCCGCTCAGTGTCATCGACATACCAACGGGCAAATTGAGGCTGAAATCGCATAATCAACAGCCCCCGTGGCAAGTAGAAATTAAACCCCCAGGCTTTTTCTAGCTCCGCTTCTACGGCTTCAGGCGTCGGCAACTGGCCCGCATGACGCAGAGTTTTAAGGTCAGCAGGAATCGCCGGATCGCCCCAGGGCAAGACTTGGATACGAGGCGATCGAATGCGATCGAGGCGATAGTTATGCCAGCCGACCTGTCCCTGGGGATCAAGACCATAGGCGCTGAGGTATTTCGCTCGGCGAGCATAGTGCAAGCACACGGGATACACCGTTACGGGCACGCTCTGTTCTGCCTTGGCCAGCCAATAGTCAAACTGCACCACCCCGCCATCGGGCGATCGCCAAAGCGCTTCGATATCGGTTTGATAGCCATCGACGCGTTCTTGCACCTCTTCCTTGAGGATGTAGTCCAGATGCAGAAAAATTCGCCGGGCTGGCTCCATGCGAGGCTGATCCGGCGACGACTGAGCAGCCAGATCTTCCCAGAGCGTGTTGATGATCACGTCGAGCTGGGGCTGCACAAATGCCACCGATTCCAGCAATCGCAGCAAGATCCAGCTATCGCGTGGAGAAAGCTGGCCGACACTTTGCCCTACCAGTTCTGCCCGAGGGGGAAGCGGTTGTTGGCTAGTGGGAACGAGCTGATAGTGTTTGGTTTCGGTCAAGCGGAGCCAGCCCTGCCTGATTAAATATTTGAGATCGTCGCGCAGGCTGCGATGCGTGATTGCAAAAGGATGTTGAGATAAGCAGGTCTCTAGACCAGCAGCGTCGAGTCCACAAATTTGGCCAGCAGAGATGACCCAATCTTCCATCGACAGTCGATGGTGAACAGTGAATATCAGTTGGCTTGCCGTTCTTTGACAGAGGCAGTCCGACCCTCGGCAGTGGGCGCTGAGCTGCGCGGCACTGGCCGACTCGACCAAACTGTGGCTGGGCGCATAGAGCACCTGGCACAACTGCCGATAGCGAAACACATCCGGTAATGCAGCATCCGGTAATGCAGCACCGCCTAATTTAGCGTTGCGGTGGCTGCCGTAGAGGCGATCGAGCAAGACCCACAGCCGAATGGCTCGCAAGAAGCGATTTGCCAACTGCCCGCCGCTAAGCCAATGCAACACGGGTGGCGTGGGAGTGTAAGAGAAGGGTTGAAAGGGCATAACTCGGCAAAAAAAGCTAAATTAGCTTGCGAGCGTCTAGAAAATTGATAAAAAGATGAAAAATCACAGCGATCGCCGCCTGTTTTAGGGAACTCTCAGGATGAAAGATTTAGAATACGGCTTGATTGAGCAGCCGTTGCCCCAGCAGAGCGCTGGTTTGGGAACGTGGCATCCCTCACAAATTGCCGTTTGGTGCCACTCTTGAAGACCCCTCTTCTAACTTTTCCCCATAATATAGCTAAGAAGCTAAAAAGCTAAGTCCGTCGCTCAAACTTAAATCCTTGAAGCTGCTCCTAAAGGAACGTCTGGAATGACCTTGCAAAGCACCCCCACGGCGATCGCGCTGACGCTGAGTTCCCCTCAGCAATCTGCCAATTTAAGGTTCCAGATGCTGACCATTGCGCTTACCAGTCCCGATCGCCTGATTGCCCCAGATGATCTAACTGACTTAACGTTACCCAGCGGCATCGACACCACTGGCGGCGTCATCATCACTGGGCGCGCCCCCATCTGGCTCTACGCCTACCTGGTGCATGAGCTACATCCAACGGCCTGGGTGGCTTGTTTTGACCCGCGCCTGTCTGGGGCAGTGGTCGTGTCCACCCATTCCCGACAAACCCAGATTGGCCAGGTGATTTCGCTGCCAAGGGCGATCGCCCAACCTCGGCTAGGGCAAGCCTTGATGGTCGTCGGGCCACCCGACAGCGGCAAATCGGTGTTTAGCCATGCCCTCTTTACGGCCCTGCTGCCTGACTACCCCGACATATTCCTTCAGCGAGCCAACTGGGACGGCGAAGGCAACTGGATTTTAGAACTGCCGGAAACCGCCAGCGAGGGCGATCGGGAAACCTTCAAGCTGTTCTACAAAGGCATTAAATCAGAGCGATTTTTTACCCATCACGGCCAGTCCATCCTGCAACTGCGCCGCCAAAAACCCCTGGTGATCGTAGATGTCGGCGGTAAGGTAGACGCCGCCAAAATGCCCGTCCTTGAAGCCTGCTCTCATTACTTGATCATCAGCTCTAAGCCAGAGGCGATCGACCCCTGGCACGAGTTTTGCAGAGATCGCGGGAACTTGCGCCCCTTAGCCGTGATCAACAGTACCCTAGACGAAGTGATTCAGGTTCATCGACAAGAACCTTACCTACACATGACCAGCGGGCCGTGGATACAGGGAAAAACAGAGTCGGTGCCTGACATTCTGCTGGAGCATTTGAGAAGCACCTTGTTAGGGGGCAGTCGATGAGCCTAAACAAGTGCCAGACCGATTATTTGTTCTTACTCATGGGTGAGAATCCCCTCCCTAATGCAGTAGCAGCCCTCACACTTTTGAGAACTGGTGGCACCCCAATCCTGATTCACACCGAACGAACCACTGCCCAAGCTCGTTACCTGAAGCAGGTACTCCAGGATTTTTCGAGTCTTCGGCCTGCTCTCTGCAAGAACTTGGGTTCGGGACAGGCAGATGCTTTAGCGATTCAGCAAACCATTGGGGCGATCGCTCAGTCCCTCTCTGGAAGCATTGGACTGAATTACACTGGCGGCACCAAGGTCATGTCAGTCCATGCGTACCGGGCAGTTGAAGCCGTACAACCCCAAGCCGTCTTTAGCTACCTCGATTCCAATACCCTAAAGATGACGATCGAACGGGCAGGGCAACCCAGCCTTCAGGATAAGGTTTTGCCCGATCTCTCCTTAGATCAACTGTTCCGGTTGCATGGTCTTTCCTGGCAAACCGATCGCCCCCCCTTGAATAAGCCTGTTCTACCCGACGCTGCAGCGGCGATCGCCGCCTACTTCCACCGATATCCAGACTTGGTTCAAATCTGGAGGAACTGGTGTAATCGTGAGTTGCGGAGTGTTGCTAAAAACGAATTTTTTCGCTGGCGCTCGGAGCATGAGCTAGCAGAGCTTGACCCGATAGCGCTGGCTGGATTACCCGACGTTATGGTGGACAAAGTCATGGAGCCTTACTTAGGAGCCAATCGAGGCTTCCTATCGCTGACTACGGCCCAAAAGCAGGGATTTCGGGATCTGACTCAAGTGTGTGAATGGCTGGATGGAACCTGGCTAGAACATTATGTTCTGGATCAAGTCCAGCGTGTTGCACCTCGCAGCAGGGTTCATGACAGCCGTGTTTCTTTCAACATTCGCGATCCCAACAAGCCGCATCAACCTTGGGCAAAATTTGAATTTGACGTGGCGTTTATGCATCATTACCAACTGTTTGCTCTTTCTTGCACCACAACCGAAAAGCGATCGCTCTGCAAACAAAAGCTCATCGAAGCTAGCGTGCGGGCACGACAATTAGGTGGCGCAGAGGCGCGGGTGGGATTGGTGTGTTTTCACACTAACCCAGCTTCGTTGAAGTCAGAGCTAGAGGTGGAGACTCGAAATAAGAAGATTGCAGTCTTTGGGCGATCGGATTTGCGGAGTTTGGGCGATCGAATCTTGGAGTGGGTGAATCAGAATGGATAACAGCACTGACTTAGGAAAAGCGACCCGTCAAATTGCACTCCGGGTATTTCAGGAGAGTTTAGCTATCCTCACAGCATGGGCAGAGTTGGAAACTCAGCATCAACCTGCTGCGATTGATGCAAAAGACATTGAGGCGATCGCCACTGCCAAAAGATTAACTAGCTGGCCCGCTGAAGAAAAAATTGGTGCCTTGCGGGTGATTTTTGATGCAGTTCATCTTGATCGGGGACAATCCCAGCCCCACTATTGGCCGGCCTGGGCGATCAATAATACTGAGAACTGTAATCAGATTAAGCGATATCCCACCATCCCCTATCCTTCAACCCAAGCACCTACGTCGGATCAGCTCGCGGCTCTCAAGCAAGAGGTGAGAGCGGCCCTAGAAGCCCTGACCCTAGAGGACTGGGGCAACCTGCCGCTGCTCATGCTGGTGTTGGAAAAGTATGGCTCGTACCTTAGCTTTGGTCAGCCCGATGTTGCCTTCTTCGACCAAGTCAAAGCCACCGCCGCTGTAGCTGCTGCCCTAGCGGAGAACCCAGCGGCCACCCAACTCTGTTTAGTGTCAGCCGATCTATCAGGTATTCAAGACTTTATCTACACCATTTCGTCGGATGGGGCGCTGAAATCACTGCGGGCGCGCAGCTTCACCCTAGAGCTGGTGACTGAAGAAATCGTGCAGCAGCTCTTAACCCGGCTAAAACTGCCCCGGTCAAACGTGATCTATGCCGGTGGGGGCAATCTGTATCTGCTGGCCCCAGCGGGGGAAACGACCTGCGACGCTGTGCAAGCCCTACGCTACGAGGTTAACCAATGGCTGCTCAAAGAGTACCAAGGCAAGGTCTTTCTCAGCCTGACCAGCCTCAGCTTTGATCGGCAAGATGTCGGCACCCAAACACTTGCCCACCATTGGGAAGCGGCAATTAAGAAGCTGTCAATTCAAAAAAGCCAAAAGTTTGACCAGCACCTTAATCAGCTCTTGGCGATACAGCCTGCCCACGAGCCTTGCAAGGTCTGCCATCGAGACGACACTGAAAACTTGAAGCCCCTGGGTGGAGACGGCGTTGATGCCTGCCCCACCTGTCGCCAGATGTTTGAGCTAGGGAAAGAACTCTTTAAGGTGGGGGCGTTGGTGCGATCTACGGCTCAGCGGGTAGATGGAGCGCGGGCCCGAGTGGATATTTCGATAGGCGATCGCCCCATTTACTATCACCTGTTTGAAGAGGCAAAAACTATCCCTGAGGCAAAAACTATCCCTAAGGAACCTGAGGCAGTTTACCTGATCAACAACTGGGATGTAGATCTTTATAAATTCCGCCACTTTGAGAACCCTACACCGCTGCTGCTGGGCAACTACGGTCAGTCTAGCGACCAAGAAATCGGATACATTACCGCTCAAGAAATGGCGGAAGATAAAGCTGCCGGTGTTAAGCGAGTAGGCTATCTACGCATGGATGTAGATAAGTTAGGTCAGATCTTTGCCAAAGGGCTGGGGGATAACTACTCACTGCCCAGGCTGGCAGGGCTGTCGCGGCAGATGAGCTATTTCTTTAAGGTCTATCTCAACAGTCTGGCGGAGTATCGAGAACGGGATTTTCTAGCCCATCGAGATCGTCATAACTTCCAAGCCTTAACCGAGGCTCCCCGCCAAGACCTGCTCTTTATCTATGCCGGAGGCGACGACCTGTTTGTCAGCGGAGCCTGGAATCAGGTGGTAGAGTTTGCCTTTGATGTCTACCAAAGCTTTCGCGCCTTCACGGGGCATCATCCCGACATTACCCTCTCGGCGGGCATTAGCCTCAGCGGGCCAAAGTATCCGCTCTATCAGTCGGCTGAAGACTCGGGACGGGCTGAATCTAACGCCAAAGGACATGGTCGTGATAGTCTGGGGCTGTTTGACCAAGTGTTTAAATGGCAAGAATGGCTGGGAAGCAACAATCAAACCGTAGCTGAGATCGATGTGGTCTCCGCAGAACTTAGACAATACATCGGCGAAGCACCAGCCCTAGCCTTATTTGGCATTTTCCCCTTTGTAGACCATCTGCAAGAGACCTTGGGAACTCAATATTCCCGCAGCTTCATTCGTAATCTTATTTCCACAGCCCAGCTTCAAGAGCAGTGGATTAAAAAGGCCAAGAAAGAGAAGTCTGGGGAAGAGCAAGCAATGCGCTATTTTATACACTTGCCCCGCGTAGCTTATACCCTGGCTAGAGTACCGAATGTGGTTAAAGCAACGGAGGGATTTGATGCTGTGAGAACATCTTTGAAAAGTCCGTACAATGCGCCCTACTTTCGGGCGATCGCCACTTGGCTAGACCTGCTCAACCGTTGACCGATAGCAACCAAGGATACCCATGACTGCTAGACAACCCGTTCGACCCCAGCAAAACCCACCGAGGGATAGTCGCTCCAGAGATAACCGAACCAGAGACGACCAGTCTGGGAGCATCAGCAAGCAAATAATTGAAGAAATCAGTGAACTCAACAACCTCCAGGGCTACAACATTAGAACCCTAGTAAAACATGCCGAAGAGTTTGGCCCATTTCTGCGTAATCGACGGCTAGAAACTAACCAGATTCGTAAGTTTTTGGATGCCATCAATCGGCTTAAAGCCCAGCTGACCCAAGGCGATGCCAACGAAAGCGCTCCCAAAGACGATGTCGCCCTATTCGCTGAGATCGAGACCGATATCGTATTGCTCAAGCCAAAACTGGCCTATGCAGCGGCTCGGCAAGAGGCGGCAAAACCCCTAAGCGAGGTCATGTCCGTCGCCATCGACAGAGTTCACAACTTGAAAGACTTTGAACGCTTAGTTCAACTCGTTGAATCTATCATTGCGTACCACAAAGCAGAGGGAGGCCGTTAGTTATGACCGTTGTCACCAGACCCCAAAAACCGCTACTAGGTAAACTCCGCCTCACCAGCACTTTAATTGTCGAAACTGGTCTCCATATTGGCGGTGGTGGTGAGACTCTAGATATTGGTGGACTGGACAAATCAGTCATCCGTGACCCGATTACCCAACAACCTTACCTGCCAGGGTCTTCCATCAAAGGTAAGCTGCGTTCCACCCTAGAACGTCTCTTAAATAAGCCCCTGAACCGGCCCGGAGGCAGCGGCACCTACCGCTATGAAAGCGATGATCTAGAAGATGGCTATACCGAGATTGCGAATGGTCAGTACGTCCAATTTCAGGGAGCTGCGACTTGTCCTTTAAGCCGCGTCTTTGGTTCTACGGGCGGGTCTAAATGCTATCTCAAACCTGAGGTCGTTGCTAGAGAAGATCTCGAAAACCGAGGCTCGGCCACCATCAACAATGAGGAAT
>RFIF01000541.1 GCA_003695655.1 Cyanobacteria bacterium J069 | reverse complement strand
GGAGCTGAAAAAAAAAAAAAAACTCCGCCTTCTGGTCATTCATCGCCGTCACCTGCTCCGTCCGGCAGTTTTGGGCGCTGCCGCCAGACTCCATCCGCATACAGCCCGTCGTTTCCGAGCAGAGAATGGTGCAGCAGTTGGCGTTGGTGTTGCTCGAGGTGAGGCGCAAACCGATCAAGTCGCCAACAATCTCGCCAGCGTCGGCAATTGGCACGCCAGCCAGTTCAGCATGAATTTCCTGGTCGTTTGCGCCCTTAAACAAGATCGTGGTGATGTCGTAATCACCGGGGGTATCGGTTAGCGAAACGGGCTGCCAGCCCAGGCGGCTAGCAAACCAGCCTAGATACATATAAGCCTGAGCAGGGTTGCCCTTTTCATAGTCAATCGTGATTTTGTCTACCTCGGCCAGGGCGATGCGACGCTCCGGTGCATCAAAAGCTGCCGCCGCCAGCTCTTGCCAGACCGACAGGCGGTGCCAGTTGAGGTCGGCAATGTAGGTGTCGGACTCAATCAGCTCCTGCATTTTGAGAAACTCCACGGTGGGATCAGTGAAGTAGGAAGAGTCCAAAATCAAACAGTTGCAGACCTCTGCCAGTTTGCGGAATAGCTCATGCTCGGGGTTGGGCGTCGCCTTCCACCAAACAAACTTAGGCAGGTTGGGGATCATCAGCGTAGAGACGATGTTGCCGACCCGATTAAGCGCGTCTTTGGTGCCTTTCAGAGTAATGTACTCGCCGCAGATCGAGGCAGAGCCGCCGCTCTTTTGAACGGGGCAGTAGGCCGATACTTGGGCCGTGACGCCTTCATCTTCGCCCAGCATGGGAGCCAGGGTGATGACGCGGCAGGGATTTTGAACGGCGATCGCATCGCTAATCGTCGATCCGCGCTCATCCATGTTTTTGAAGTGGCGCTGGTCGGGCGGCAGCTTCACCACTTCTTCCCGCAGTCGCGTCAGCGTTTCCGGGTCAAATCGGCCGGTCATCCGCAGACCAAGCTGTTTCTGGGCTGCCAGCAACGCCTGCTTCGTCTCCGGGCCACAAAAGCCATCAATCTCGTCGGTATAAAACCCTAAGATTGCCAGCAGTTGTTGAAACTCTTCTGGCGCATAGACCACGATGCTAAACGTGGCTGCCCGAGTCGGTGCGGGCATTCCCTTCGCGCCGCTCTGCATCCGCCAGATCTGACTCAACTCCGCCTCAATCTCACTGAGGGAAATATCTTTGGGCTGTTGCAAGGTAACAAGCGGTGTAGTAGTCATGAGTGCTCTCGTTGAGAAACGTTGAAAAAGGTTCAATCTATCTCGGTTCTAGTGCGGTTCTAATGCGGTCAAAAGCCCAACCCACTGCCTGGAGCAAGGAACCCGTTCAAGAAAAAGGACGATGGACATTCAACTCGCTCTATTGCGCCCATTCATCCCTCGTCCTTCATCCTTACTTAGAGCCTCCGCACTTAGAGCCTCCGCCAGCGCCGTCCGTCTCGATTGAGCAGTAGCTCTGCCTCAATCGGCCCCCAGGTGCCCGCTTCATACAGCGGAATTGCGTCAGGGTCAGCAGGCGCGTCCCACACCCGCAGGAGCGGCGTCAGGATACGCCAGGACGCTTCTACTTCGTCGCCTCGAGTAAACAGGGTTTGATCGCCCAGCATACAGTCCACCAACAGCCGACTGTAGGCATCGGTATTGGCGCTGCCAAAGGCCGTGTCGTAGCGAAAATCCATGTCTACGGAGCGAGTCCGCAGCGACGTTCCCGGCGTTTTTACCTCAAACTTCAGCGAAATCCCCTCATCCGGCTGAATCCGCATAGCTAATACGTTGGGATTGGCCTGGCGCGACGCCGACTGAAACATCAGGTAAGGCACTTCCTTAAACTGGATGGCGATCTCCGACACCTTTTTGGGCATCCGCTTGCCGGTTCGCAGGAAGAAGGGGACACCCTTCCAGCGCCAGTTATCGATGTTGAGCTTAATAGCGGCGTAGGTCGGGGTCGTAGACGTGGGGCTAGCCCCTTCTTCTTCACGATAGCCAGGAATTGCTTTTCCGTCTTGCCAACCAGCAGCATACTGACCCCGAACAGCACCCTTGCCAATTTCAATTTCTTCAGCTAAGTGAGTAGCTTGCAGCACTTTCACCTTTTCGTTGCGGATACTGTCGGCGTCGAGAGAGTTGGGCGGCTCCATCGCCGTTAGGCAAAAGAGCTGCATCAAGTGATTTTGCACCATGTCGCGCAGGGCACCAGCGGTTTCGTAATAGCCCGCTCGCCCTTCTAGCCCAACCCGCTCTGCCACGGTGATTTGCACATGGTCTACATACTGACGATTCCACAGCGGCTCAAAGATGGCATTGGCAAAGCGAAACACCATCAGGTTTTGCACCGTTTCTTTGCCGAGGTAGTGGTCAATGCGATAAACCTGGTTTTCCTTGCAGACATGTTGCACCACCTGGTTGAGCACCTGGGCGGAGACGAGGTCTTTGCCGAAGGGTTTTTCGATGACCAGGCGATGCTTTTCCGGATCGGGCAGCATTCCGGCTGCGCCCAGTTGCTCGATCGCCCCAGAGAAGAAGCGGGGTGCCACAGCGAGGTAGAACACGCGATTGCCCCGCGTGCCGCGTGTGTCGTCCAGGTTTGCCAAAAAGCTTTTTAAGCCTTGGTAGCTCACCGGATCGTCCATGTCGGCGGGGAAATAGTACAGCCCCCGCGCAAAGTCTTCCCAGACTTCCTGTTTGCCCAACCCGCCGCCAAATTCCTCAACCCCAATCCGCATTTGCTCTCGAAAATAGTCGTTGCTCCAGTCGCGCCGAGCCACGCCGACGATGGTGAGTTCGGGTGGCAGACGGCGCTCCAGCTTCATCTGGTAAATGGCAGGAATTAGCTTGCGCTGGGTGAGGTCGCCGCTGGCACCAAAGATAACCAGGATTTGCGGTTCAGGAATACGGTCTTGCTGAAGACCAACGCGGAGCGGATTTTCTAGAAGCGTGACCATAGGCGGGTTGGGGTTGCGTGGATAGTAAGGGATTGGATAAAAGATGGAGCTGAATCGAGGAAGGGGCGATCGCCATCATGACTACATTTCAATACTCACAGGTGTTGCTGAATCGAGTCCGCATTCTGGATTAGATTTTGCAGGTCAGGCAGCGATGAATTGTCTAGAGCTGGTACGGTAGAGTTTGGGGCAGTGAAATCTTAAGACAGTGAAACTTAAGACAGTGAAACTTAAGACGGTGAAACTTAAGACAGTGAAACTTAAGACAGTGAAACTTAAGACGGTGGGACCCTGAAACCATTCCCTATAAGACCACTTTCTCTGAGCTTCACTT
>RFIF01000540.1 GCA_003695655.1 Cyanobacteria bacterium J069 | reverse complement strand
CGGAACTATGGTAATATTCTTGCGTTTAAGCAGTTGCCTGTTTTAATGGCAGCGCTAAGGGCAGCGCGGCCTGCTTTCCGTTCACAGTCGGTTTACGACAGGCTCATTAATGGTAATTGGTTGACCCATGAACGCACAGCCAGATTGGAGTCGGGAAAAGTTGCAGCGCTGGTGGGACCCTGGTCGGCAGCTTTTGCGGTCGATCCGCCGCTATCAAACATGGAAACGGCGCGGCGGTCTGCTGGGCACGCTGGGCAGCAAATATGCCGTGCTGCACTACCGCTTTTGGAGCGTCGTCTCCGCATCGGAAATTCACCTTACCTGCAAGCTGGGTGGCGGGCTGCTGCTGACCCATCCCAATGGTGTGATTATTCATCCCGATGCCGAAGTTGGCACAAACTGTCTGATTTTGCAGCAGGTGACGCTGGTGGCGGGTGTGAAAGTGGGCAATGGCGTGGATATTGGCGCAGGCGCAAAGATTATTCGTCCAGTCACAATTGGCGATCGCGCGCGCATTGGGGCGAATGCAGTGGTGACGAAAGATGTCCGCCCCGGAGCCACGGTAGTTGGCATTCCCGCTCGCGAGCTGGCGACTGCGGGCGTGGGCGGTCGTCGATAGGGTTTAGATCGAGAATTTTTAGATCTTTAGGTATGAAGTTGAGATAGTCATGAGGTTTAAGCATCGGCCGCAAGCTGCTCCTGTGCCCACCGTTTGTGCGCTCAATGGCTCTGAAGCGCGATCGCCCTCCAGAACGCTCCAGAACTCCGACCTCTCCCACAAGCCGGAGTTCTACTGCCTTAGCTTACCTATCCTGACTCATCCCCCGCATTGATTCGCACATCGCGCCGCAAGTAGCGCAGCACTTCACCGGGATAATTCGAGTTGATGACGATGCCGTTTTGGGGAATTTGCACGGCGCGCGTCCACTCAAAGCGTTCGGCATAGTGCAACAGGTGCAGGCGATCGATCGCCAGTTGGGTGTCTTCGGGCAGTCCGACGAGATAGTGACGCAGGCGACGACGGGGCGGCAGTTCGCAGGTGAGCGGCGGCAGCGAAAACTGAGTCGCCTCCAGGTTGGAAGGCGACCAAACAGATTGAATTTGCAGCATTCAGGGTTTCCTCTTGGAACGTGGTTTAGGAAACCCCGAAAAAGTGGCCGCCCGAAAGACATAAAGCGTATTTCAAGGCGGCTTAGAATGAGCAAAGCCCTGAGACAGCCTGGTTCTGTCAATGGGTCAGGTGTTGGCAAGTGGTTGTGACACTTGCCAATGCCGTAAAACGACTACACGGCCAAATTTTTCGGGGAGGCTGCGTCGATGGCGACATCTTTCACAGCTTGATGGACGATTGTACTGGATGCGATCGCTCTGTGCAAGGAAATTTCATATCTGGTTTCTCACCCCCAATCCCAACTTTATCTCCTATGCTGATTTCCCTGATTGCAGACTATGGCACGGGCGATCCGGCCTTTTCGGAAGTGACGCAGCGGCTGCTGTCGGCCCTGCCCGATGCCCAGGTTCACTGGCTGTCGGTGCCGCCCTTTAGCACGCTGGCAACCGGGTTTTGGATTGCCCAACTGGGGCTAAATCCGGGGCCTGCGCCCCGGCTGATTTATCACAACTGCGCCCCGCGCCAGGATGACCCCGAAGCGCGGCGAGACAACGAAGGCGAAGGACTGACCTACGCGCTGCTGCCCAGCGGGGTGAAGGTGGTGGGCGTGAATGCGGGCTACACGCTGTCGTTTATCAAGCCCCACGCGACGGTGCTGCAAACGGTGAATGTGTCGCGGGGTGGCTCTCAGTTTCGCTCGCGGGATGTGTTTCCCCCGGCGGCAGCGGCGATCGCCCGCGATGATTTTTCCCCGCTGGGCGACCCGCTAAATCCGCAAAATGTGCCGGATTTGCCGGGCGATCGCGTCGCCTGGATCGACGGCTACGGCAATCTCAAAACCACGATCGCCCTGGATAGCGTCAATCTAGAGCCGCAGTCTAAGGTGACGGTGCGCGTGGGTGATGTGGTCAGCGATGCGATTTATTCCGACGGCAGCTTCAAGGTGCCCGAAGGGACGCTGGCCTTTGCCCCCGGCAGTTCCGGCTGGGACAATGCCGACGGCAGCAAAACCCGCTGGATGGAGCTGTTTCTGCGCGGCGGCAATGCCTGGGAGCGATTTGGCAAGCCCAAAGTCAACCAGCGGGTAGTCTACACGCCGCTATAATTTGCCGAATTGAGTGCCCGAATCGATCTGGGCGATCGATCGCCCGGATCGATCGCCCAGATCGATCTATCGCTTAGCCGTGGGTTGCAGCTCCGCCGTGCGCACCGCCAGTGTTCGGCTGAGGTCGCCCCGCTTCACTTTGATTTGCAGCGGTTCGCCCAACTTGCTGCGCTCCACGATCGCCTGGATCTGGTCAGCCCGCGTAATCGCCTGCCCTGCCACTTCCGTAATCACGTCGCCCCGGCGGATGCCGCCTTTGGCAGCGGGCGAGTCGGGCACAATGCCCACCACTAGCGCCCCATTCACCTCCGGCAACATCATCACCGCATTCGGGTCTTCGTTGTTGTCCCTGGCGGTTTCTGGCGTTAGGGTAGCAATCTGCACGCCCAAATAAGGATGCTGAACCGTTTCGCCCAGCGCCAACTGAGTGGAAATTTCCTTGGCTTTATTAATGGGAATGGCAAAGCCGATGCCCATCGCGTTGGCCCGAATCGCCGTATTAATGCCAATCACTTCGCCCTGCTCATTCAGCAGCGGGCCACCAGAGTTGCCGGGGTTGATGGCAGCGTCGGTTTGAATGAAGTCTACCCGCTTATCGGGAATGCCTACGTCGGCGCTGGAGCGGTTGAGCGTGCTGACGATGCCCAGCGTCACGGTGTTGTCTAGCCCCAGGGGGTTGCCCACAGCGATCGCCCAGTCGCCCACCTGCACCACGTCAGAATCGCCCAGCGCGACCACCGGGAGGCGATCGCCCTTCGTGTCAATCTTCACCACGGCCAGGTCGGTGACTTCATCCACGCCGCGCACTTCGCCGTCAAACTGGCGACCGTCCTTCAAGCGCACCGTCACTCGGTCGGCATTGTCCACGACATGGGCGTTGGTGAGAATCGTGCCGTCGTCGCTGATGATGAATCCCGACCCCTGGCCCCGCAGCCGCTCTTCATAGCGACCGCCCGGCGGCATCATGCCATCCCCAAAAAACTGGCGGAAAAATGGATCGCTGAGCATTGGGTCGGCAGTGCGGGACACGGTGCGCTCAGTGTCGATGCGCACCACAGCCGAGCCGACCCGATTGACCGCCTGCGCCACAAAACTACTGCCGCGCACCGCCGCCACTGGCACATCGGCCCGCGCCGCTGGTGGGGCCGCCGGATTCAACAGCAGCAGCCCACTCAAGAAGATAATCAATAGCCGCGCAACGAACCGACGCGGCGCTTTCAACCCATTCATGAGCCTTTCCAATCGCATGGCAATCACTCGTTTCGCATTAAACCGGAAATTTTGAGAAGTCGCAGAGTAGGGGGCAGTCTTTTTAAAAGAACTCCCTGTGGAAAATTCTGCACGCCATTTCTATGACTCTATTTTCATTTTCTATTTCCATTGTTTATCTTAGCGATCGCCCTCCTGTATCGACAGCCCAATAGCGGTACGGTTTTCAGGACTAGGCTAAGATAAAAGCAGTTTTAGCAGCCAGCATCCTGCTCCAAATAGCTGCCTAAAGCGGGTGCCTTGTGGCGCTTCTCGCCTGTTCTTTTCAGTGGCGCTTCTCGCCTGTTCTTTTCAGTGGCGCTTCTCGCCTGTTCTTTTCGCCCCTAGCTCCACTTATGCCTGCTTCCAAGCCCCTCCCTCCCGAATCTGAACATTCTCACCCCCACACCGCGCCGGCCACAGCCAGCCACGCCCATATCCACAGCGAAGAGTCGCTGCGGCAGATTTCCAATCGCCTCTCGCGCATTGAGGGACATATTCGGGGGATCAAGCTGATGGTGCAGGAAAGCCGCCCCTGTCCCGATG
>RFIF01000539.1 GCA_003695655.1 Cyanobacteria bacterium J069 | reverse complement strand
CGATGGAGATTGTGGCAGAGTATCAAGGGATAGACACCGACCAAACGATATGGCAGTATTTTCGCCGACACTGGTTGGCATGGTTTCCGGGATTAGGCAGTCGTTGTGCCTTTGTGCGGCAAGCTGACAATCTATGGCAGTACAAAGCGCTGCTTCAGCATCATTTAGCAGTTCAGTTTGTGGCTGCTGAGTTTTAGTCGCACATCGCGTTTCTATTAGTAATAGATTACGCCACAATGAATCTCTTTTACCCCTGTGGAAACATTCCATCCGGGACTTCCCGGAACTTTTAAGTTTTTGTTGCGTCGTTGGCTGCGTCGTCACCCGCGTCTTTACCCGCTTCGCCATAGCCAACCCACAACCCACATAACCGATAACTTTTCCACTACCCTGCAAACTGGCATAGCTATGCCGACAATATAATTATCTGTCGCTCTAATATTTGCCTATCTGCTTTTTCCCATTTGCTTTATGCCATCTCTGTTTTTGCCAAGCAGACTAGGCTACGGCTTAATGATCTTCTTACGGGGTTACGACCTTGAAAAGTTCTGCTTCTCTTCCCGCCTTGCCTCCATTGCTATCGCTAAAAGGTACCTGGCAGCGCCTGATAGGCGAAACACGCACTCGCATTTTGCTGCTCTATGCGTTAACCATGCTGGCAGCAGTTGGCATCGCCGTGCCGATTTTTCGGGCGTTGCTGTTTCACGAGGTTGATCAGCGGGTGCAGGCCGACCTGCAAGAAGAGCTAGAAAGCTTCCAGTCCCTTTATCAAGACTGGGATGCCGCCACTCCTGAAACCGACGAGGCGCTGGAGGAGTTTGTTAAAAACTTTCTCGAAACCAAAACCCCCGAAGACGACAACTATCACATCGTCATCCTCAATGGTGAATTCTTTCGGTCGAGTCCGCGATCGCTACCCGAGGTGATTGACTCCGACTCTGAGCTGATGCAGCAGTGGGCGACTCTGCGCGATGCCACCGATGGCAGGGTAGACACCCCTAACCCCAGCGTGGGCAGCGTGTTATACAGTACCTACGTGCTAGAGACCAACAATATTCCCCAAGGGGTCTTTGTCGTCGTCCACCTCACGGCGG
This sequence comes from Cyanobacteria bacterium J069, assembly GCA_003695655.1. GTDB lineage: Bacteria > Cyanobacteriota > Cyanobacteriia > Elainellales > Elainellaceae > Thermoleptolyngbya. Next base: position 2,504 of record RFIF01000539.1, on the reverse strand, counting down.
GAGAGCGCACCGAAGCCTTTGCTAGCGTTTATGTATTCACCAAGGTGGCCATTGGCGTTGTCTTGCTTTCCTTTCTGTTGGCCTGGCTGACCAGCCAGCAATTGCTGAAGCCCGTACAGAGCCTAGCTCTGACCGCCCGCAGCATCAGCGAAACCGACCTGTCGCGTCGATTGGAGGTGAAGGGCACAGGCGAGCTGGCTGAGCTAAGCAGCACCTTCAACGCCATGATGAACCGGGTGCAAAGCGCCTTTGAGAGCCAGCGCAACTTTATCAATGACGCGGGACATGAGCTGTTTACTCCCCTCACCATCATCCAAGGGCACCTAGAAGTGATGGGCGACGATCCCGACGATCGCACTGCCACCCTGGCGCTGGTGATGGATGAAATTGATCGGATGAGCCGCGTTGCCAATGATTTGCTGCTGCTGGCCCAGGCCGAGCAGCCCAACTTTTTGCAGCTTGAAACGATTCATGTGGCTGACTTTACCCAAGAGGTGTTTGCCAAGGTCTCGGTGCTGGCCGATCGACAGTGGCAGTTGGGCAGCCTGGGGCGGGGGGTGATGGTGGGCGATCGCCAGCGGCTGACCGGAGCCATGCTCAACCTAGCCCGCAACGCTAGCCAGCACACTCAGCCCACCGACACCATTGAGCTGGGGTCTACCACCTTGGGCAGCAAAGTCCGATTTTGGGTGCGCGACACGGGCGAAGGCATTGCCCCCGCCGACCAGTTCCGTATTTTTGACCGCTTTGCCCGCGCCGCCAACACCTACCGCAAGTCAGAGGGGGCAGGTCTCGGTTTGGCTATTGTCAAAACTGTGGTCGAGAGCCACCAGGGGACTATTGAGTTAGTCAGTCAACTGGGCGCAGGCTCCACCTTTACCTTGGTGCTCCCCCTCGACCTTCCCCATCAGGAGGCTCGTTCGGAGTCATAGCTATGACCCATATTCTCATCGTTGAAGACGAATCGCGGATTACCGATTTTCTCGCTAAGGGTTTGCAGGCCAGCGGCTTCACTACCACCTCCGCTAGCAATAGTGAGGATGCCGCGGCGATCGCCCTCGATGGCAACATTGACCTGCTGCTGCTTGACCTGGGTTTGCCGGGGCAAAATGGCTTAGAACTGCTGAAAGACCTTCGCGGTCAGGGCTTTCAGGCTCCGGTGATCATTCTCACTGCCCGCAGCGGCATCGACGACAAGGTGGCCGGCTTTGAACTAGGGGCCGACGACTACCTGACCAAACCCTTTCGCTTTGAAGAACTGTTGGTTCGCATTCGCGCCCGCCTCCGAACTAGCATGGCTGCTAGCGAACTCAATGCCTCGATTCTGACGTTTGGCGTGGTTGCCCTCGATCTGCGAACCCGGCGAGTCTCTGCGGGCGGCAAGCTCATCGACCTCTCTGCTCGCGAGTTTACTCTGCTGGAAACTTTTATGCGTCATCCCGACCAAGTGCTCAGCCGCCAGCACCTGCTGGATCTAGTCTGGGGCTACGATTACGAACCTGGATCTAATGTCGTGGATGTGTATGTCGGCTATCTGCGTAAAAAATTGGGCACCAGTCTAATAGAAACAGTGCGAGGCATGGGCTATCGCCTTGTGCCTCCGAGCAGTCCCTAAAGCGCGCTGTGCTGCGCTCGATTTGATATAAGAATTTTCTCATGCTTCTCTTAGTTTCCTCTTAGGTATGTACCGTTATATATAGACATAAGACATAAATATAAAACACTCTTGGAATAGTGTGTGTATCACATTTTAATTGTCGAAGATGAACCCCGAATTGCCACTTTCATGCGAAAGGGGCTTAACCAAGCGGGCTATCGGGCAGATGTAGTGAGTGATGGCCCAACTGCGCTTGTTGAGGCCAACGCTGACGATTATCAGCTCATTTTGCTCGATCTGGGGTTGCCAGGGTTAGATGGTCAAGAGGTGCTACAGACATTGCGATCGCAGGGCAACACCTGCCCCGTCCTCATCATTACCGCTCGCCTTCCAGCAACTCTGGAAGCCGCAAATCTGAAACAGCTTGCCAACGGCTGGCTGCAAAAGCCCTTCAGAATGAAAGAGTTACTCAGCCGCATTCAACCGCTCCTGCCGGTTCAGTAGCGCTCCATCATTGACATGTACAGTTTCAGTTTGTGCCTACTCTCTTTGACGTGAGTTTGGGTTAAGCCGAAGGCAGTAAGTTGTGGTTTAAGACAATCGAAGGCTTCTTGGGCTGGTGGCAATAAGTAATCAGTCCACAAACACTATTGACCAAGCAAGTGACCGGACTACGAGGGCGGGAATGCTCAATCTTGGATAGGGATTGGGACGTGCTTTAAGGAGTGTTATGCCTCCAGCATGGTGGATTAAGCAACGGATTTTGCCTATTCACTTTTGCTATAGCGCTCATCACCGCAGCACAAACCAGGCGATCGCCCCCAATCGCCCTACCACACCCACTATTCCATCTCTCTCAATCAGGCAATCAGCCCCAAATACCTCAATACAGGTTCTGGCACAACCT
>RFIF01000051.1 GCA_003695655.1 Cyanobacteria bacterium J069 | reverse complement strand
CTCCCCCGCTCATCACCACCCCGTCACTCCCATGCCCCCCGAAGTTATCGAAATCCTCTCTCCTGACGAACTGCGCCGCACCGTCAACCGCCTGGCTTCGCAAATTGTGGAACAGGCAGGCGACTTGTCGAAGCTGGTGCTGGTGGGAATTTTCACGCGGGGCGTACCGCTGGCAGATATGCTGGGGCGACAGATTGAGGCGCTGGAAGGGCTGAAGGTGCCCGTGGGGCATCTGGACATCACCTTTTGGCGCGATGATTTGGATCAGATCAACCTGCGAACACCGGAAAAAACCGACATTCCCTTTGACCTGACGGGCAAAACGATCGTGCTGGTGGACGACGTGATTTACCGGGGACGCACGATTCGGGCTGCGCTCAACGCCGTGATTGAGTATGGCCGTCCTGAAAAAATCCTGCTGGCAGTGCTGGTGGATCGGGGACATCGCGCCGTGCCGATTCATCCCGATTTCACTGGCAAGGAGCTGCCTACTGCCAAAGATGAAACCGTAAAGGTCTATCTGCAAGAGATCGACGGGCGCGACGGCGTGGAACTTTTGAAACCCGTTTAGGACTTAAGCAAGATTTTGGATTGATTGGGTAAAACCTGCACGGGTGGTAAATCTAGAAATTCTCGGATCGTTTCGGCGATCGCTTTTTTGCTAGCCAGCCCTGGACTAAAAAAGTGGTCTAGTGGATAGCGATCGCCCATTCGCGTCACTAAAACGACACGATACGCTATGTGTCCGGCGCTATTGAATTCTTCAATTGCCACAAACTCGACAACTTTAAGTGAGAACTTTTCGGCTTTGGTTCTAGGCCCGAAATACTTCACGTCTAGCTCCTCGGTAGAGCGATTAAATTCACAGCGACCCTGCTGAAGTAGGGCCATCACTGCCCCAATCAGGAGGATGAATGGCAGGAAATCCCATCCAATGGGGTTCTTTAGTTCTCTTGTCCAAGGGATAGGAGGAGCCGTCAGGGTGAGAGAAGACTGCGCAGGATTCACCAAAAATCGCTGAATCTCTCCGGCGATCGCCTGCGCTTCGGCACTGTCGTCCCATAGCCCTGGCCAAATCTCTATGCTACCGAAGACGTTATTTGAATTACTCTCGGCAGAATCGTGCCACAGCCCTACCGAGGTGGTTCTGCGAATACTGTCACTGGGCATCTTGACCTGAATCTTGTAAAGTCCGCTTGAGGCTTGTTGAACAGCCGCAGTAGCGTTTAAGCGAGCGGAAGATTCTACCTCAATGGAATGCAGGGAAATTGGTACTGAACCCAGAAACCAAACCGCCTGACAGCGAGTAGACGTTAACCTGGGGCGATCGCAGGTGAATTGAGTCTTGCCACCTAAGATGATTCCTGCCATCGGAAGTAAAGCGGAGAGGATTCCTCCGACTAACAGAATAGCTCCCAATAGTCGGAAGACGAAAATTGACTTTGGATACTGTAAAACCAGACGGCTGGAATCTTGTTCAATCACTTGAAAGGGAATGTCGTCTTCTGAGACAAAGGCCATACAGTTGAGCCTGCCTTTTGAAACGAATATGGATGTTCAAGCAGTGCCGATGCTCTTAGTCTAGCAAAACTGTTTGCTGCTGGGAGATAGATGAGACAAGACTTTAATTGAGAACTTTAATTGAGATCAGTAACTCCTCTACAAGGCCGATCAACACGTTCTCAGCAGGCCATTCCTGAAATGTTTCGGTTCCTTCTTGCAGCTGTTTAAAGTTATTAACGCTGCGACGCGGTTATCTCTGGCATTTCCAAAGGCGGCAGACCTAAGAAGCTGCGAATCGACTCGGCAGCCGCCCGCTTGCTCTCCAGTCCGCTGCTAAAAGTTTGCGTTAGCGGATGGCGATCGCCCTTCTGCGTCACCAGCACCACCCGATAGCCTTCGTTCGTGTCCTCATCTTGCCAATACTCAATAGCAACTGCCTGAATTTCCTTTAGCCATAGCTCCATCGCCCACGGCTGATCCGTTTGCCAAAATTGTGCCCTGCCCGTTGCCCGGTCAAACTCGAAGCGGGGAGCCTGGCGCAGCAGCAGGGCGATCGCCCCTATCACCATTGCCGGAATCACGGCCGTCATCATCCACGGATGCGGCGTCACGACCGTCAGTGAAGACTGGGCCGGGTTCACCAAAAATCGCTGAATATCGTCGGCGATCGCCCGAGCGCGCCGATCAGAGACGTTTTGCCACAGGCCCAGCCGGGCTATCGAATAAGCGCCGCTGAGCTGCACATCGTAGATCAGATAATCGCCGTCTTCAGACTCTTGCATCTCGCTGACCACCTGCGTTCCGGCCAGCGACTCGATGGCAATCGTTTTCGTTGGAATCAGCCCCAGCCCCACAGCGCGGGTAATTTGGCAATTGGCGGCGTAGAGCGTAGGGCGATCGCAGGTTAGTCGGCTCTTGCCAGTGGTCAAAAAGGCTAAGGCGCTAATTACCAATAGCGTTAGACCGACCGCCCGCGTCACCCGCGGACAGCTTTTGAGCACCAGGCGATCGACGCTCTGCTCGGTTGGCTGCGGCCCCAAATCAACGCATGTCCATAGCATGAGGGTTTGATCAAACAAATGGATGCTACGGTCTTAGCAAAAAAATACCCCGCCTGGCAAAACCAGACGAGGGAAAATGAAGTGCAATACATGCAACGCAAACAGAGCGGGCAATGAAAGAACGGGCAATGAAACGGGCAATTGGCTCGTTAGCAAGAAGCTTGAAGCGGTTTTGAGAGCCGAAGCATGGGTCACTTGCCGACCCAGCTTGTGCAAAATGCCCCAGTTTACATACCCCGTTTCACGTACCTCAGCTCATGCAAAAGGTAAAGCCTAGAGATGCTTCTCAAGCGTGCTTGCTAGCGTAGTCTTAGGCACTGCGCCCACGACCATATCTACCCGCTGGCCGCCCTTGAAAATCATCAGCGTGGGGATGCTGCGAATGCCATACTGAGTTGCCACACTGGGGTTCTCGTCAGTATTGACCTTGACGACCTTGACCTGTCCGGCATATTGCTCGGCAATCTCATCGACAACGGGTGCCACCATCCGGCAAGGGCCACACCAGGGGGCCCAAAAATCAACCAGAACGGGGACTTCGCTTTCAAGAACTTCTTGCTTAAAAGTAGAATCTGTAACCTGTGCGGCTGCTGACATGCCTATAAGTCCTTCGCCATCAATATCAAGGAAATCTTACCATAGCGAACCCGCTTGCTTCCGTGGCGAAGTCTTAATAGAGAGTTACATTGCGGCGGTTTTGCGGCGATGGGTGGGGGGTTTTAGGGTGATGGGTGGGGCTTTGGGGGCGATCGCCCGCGTTTGGAGGCTACGGCTCCACTTGACTCAGCGAGGACACGATCCGGGCAGCGCTGTCTGGGTCAATCCAGTTGCAGGCGCGCACCCGCTCCGATTCGATCAGGCCGCTGCTGAGGCGATAGCCACCTGGCACGCCGGGAACCTCAATCCAGTCGGAAAAGACCGCATTGGCCAAGAATGGCGAATCCTCGTTAGGAGAATCATCGCCCGCCCAGTAGAGGGAGTAATTTTGTCCGGGTTGGGCGATCGCCGGAGCGGTGATGGGCTGGCTGTTGGGGGGGACGGGGCCGCCAAACCCGCCGTCGGCATATTCGACCTGAAAGCAGGTTGCCGTGGCCATTTCGGGCAAAAAGTAGCGATAGTAAAGCGTGTAGCCCTGGCCAAAATCGGGGGCGGACTCCACCACCACATCCGACAGATAGGTTTCTGGCGGCAGGTCGGTGGGGACGACCAGCGGCACGCCGAGCTGACGAATCGCCGCTCGATCAGCCACAGAAATTTCTGCACTCTCTGGCGCGATCGCCTGCCCGACTGTTGGCGCTGGGGGCTGCGACACGGGCAACTCTGCGGCAGAATCCGGGACACTGCTGATCGAGCATCCCCCAAGGGCGATCGCTCCCAAAGCAGGCAGCAAGCTGGCCCAAGCACTTGACTTCAACATTTTCGCCTTCACCATGCTAATTAGACGGCATCCCAGAAACAGAGCGTTGGAAAAGATATAGGAAAGATATAGGGCGTTTCTACCCTCACTTCCCCTACCAGCATTCCCAAGTCTGCTCCGGAGAGGTGCAGCCGCACTAACGTTCAGTCTCCATAAATTCTGCATAAATAAATTCTGCATAAATTGAGGGTGCGTCACCCAAGTTGGGTAATCACGGGTGCATAACTCAGGTTGGGTGGATCGCGATCGCCCCTCTATGCCACCGGCCCAATTATGGGACTGCCCAATTATGGGACTGCCCAATTATGGGACTGCCCAATTATGGGACTGCCCACTAATGAGGAAATTGATTGCAGATGGGTAGGATGGGGCATAGGCAGCAGCGCTCTCTGCTCAGTCGAATTGCTTGACGAGCGATCGCCTGGAAAGCCAGCAGGTGCATAAAGCGGGAAAACTTCGACCAATTTTGTAATTTGTCTGCTTTTGCCGATCAAAAAGCGGTTCCGACCCCTTCGGACGATTAAGATAGATTAAGTGCTGCTTGTCTGTTTTTTACATGACTCCAATCCCGACCGTGCTGGAGGCGAGCAAAACGCCTCGTCTCAATGCTCCGACCGTTCATCGCCTCCCGGATGGGTTAACAATTGTTGCGGAGCAAGTTCCAGTAGAAGCCGTTAACCTGAGCCTGTGGCTGGGGGTCGGGTCTGCGGTTGAGTCCGACGCCATCAACGGCATGGCCCACTTCCTGGAACACATGGTGTTTAAGGGCACGAATCGCCTCCAGAGCGGCGAGTTTGAGCGCCTAGTGGAACAGCGTGGCGCAGTCACCAATGCCGCCACCAGTCAGGATTACACCCATTACTACATCACCACGGCTCCGCAAGACTTTGCCAGCCTAGCCCCACACCAGATCGAGGTGGTGCTGAATGCGGCGATTCCGGATGAAGCGTTTGAGCGAGAGCGGCACGTCATTCTGGAAGAGATTCGCCGAGCCAGCGATAGTCCTCAGCGGCGCACGTTTTACCGCGCGATGGAAATGTCATTTGAGCGATCGCCCTATCGCCGCCCTGTGCTCGGCCCTACCTCGGTGATTGAAAGCTTGACGGCACAGCAGATGCGCGACTTTCATCAGACCTGGTATCAGCCGCAGTCGATGACGGCAGTTGCGGTGGGCAATTTGCCTGTCGAGCAGCTGATCGAAATTGTGGCGGATGGGTTTGCTCAGTCGCGGGCGCAGCGCCCAGCACCGCTGACCACCGCCCTGCCCAAGCCGCCGCTAGCAGAACTCGAACCCCAGTTTCCCACGATTCAGCGATACGAGCAGACTGACCCAACCCTCCAGCAAGCCCGCTTGGTGATGACCTGGCGCGTGCCGGGGATGGATAGCCTGTCGCAAACCTATGCGCTAGACGTGCTGGCGTCGGTGTTGGCTCAGGGGCGCACCTCTCGCCTGGTGCGCGATCTGCGGGAAGATCGGCGGCTGGTGTCGGGCATTTCTGCCAGCAACATGACCTACACGCATCAAGGTGTGTTCTACATTTCGGCGCAGCTCCCGGCGGAAAACCTGGCGGCAGTGGAGCAGGCGATCGCCCACCATATTCGCCGCCTGCACAGTGAACCCGTCACCGAGTTCGAGATTCAGCGCATCCGCACGCTGGTCGCCAACCGCTTTGTGTTTGGCAATGAAACGCCGGGCGATCGCGCTGGGCTATATGGCTACTATCATTCGATCGTGGGCGATTTGCAGCCCGCCATGCTCTATCCCACGCATATCCAGTCTGTGGAAGCCGCCGACCTGACGGCTGCCGCCCAGCGCTACCTCTCGCCGGACGCCTACGGCGTAGTCATTCTCAAACCCGAAGCCTGCCCCCCGACCCCTGACCCCTAAGCAATGTGGAATGCGATCGCCGATCACATCCGCCAAGTCACCGGAGAACCGCTGGGAACCCTGCACCAGCGATCGGTCGGTGGCGGCAGCATCAACCAGGGCTATGCGCTCACGGATAACCGCCGCGCCTACTTTGTCAAGCTGAATCAGGCGAGCCGCGTGGATATGTTTGAAGCGGAGACGCTGGGGCTGCGCCAAATTGCCAGCACACAGACAATTCGCGTGCCGGAACCTGTTTGCTTTGGCACAACAGAACATTCGGCTTATTGTGTGTTGGAGTGGCTCGACCTGGGCTATGGGACGCATCGGAGCTGGGCAGAGATGGGGACTCGGCTGGCGGCGATGCACCGCGTCACTAGCGATCGCGGCTTTGGGTGGGAGCGGGCAAACACCATCGGCTCTACCCCACAGCCCAACCCCTGGACTGCAAGCTGGGTTGATTTTTGGGCAGAGCATCGCCTTGGCTATCAGCTCCATTTGGCAAAGCAGCGCGGCGGCCACTTCCCGGAGGGCGATCGCCTGCTGGACGCACTTCCTAAACTCTTGCAGGGGCACAATCCGCAGCCCTCGCTAGTGCATGGCGACCTGTGGTCGGGCAATGCCGCCGTCACCAAGCTGGAGGAACCCGTGATTTTTGACCCGGCGACCTACTTTGGCGATCGCGAAGTGGATCTCGCCATGACCGAACTCTTTGGCAGCTTCCCCAACGACTTCTATCGCGCCTACGACGAGGCATTCCCACTCGACCCAGGCTACGCCCAGCGCAAAACGCTCTACAACTTGTATCACATCCTCAACCATTTCAACCTGTTTGGCGGCGGCTATGAGGCGCAGGCGCGGCGGATGATGGAGGGGTTGTTGCGGCTGGCTTGAGGGAGGATGCGGGGGAGAGGGAGAGAGAGGGAGAGAGGGGGAGAGGGAGAAAAATTACTCTGTCACCCCATCACTCCATCACCCCATCACTCCAAT
>RFIF01000004.1 GCA_003695655.1 Cyanobacteria bacterium J069 | reverse complement strand
TTTACAAAGTCAATCCTAAGTCGCTTATATCCCTTGTATATCAGGGGTTTTGGCTTCCGGGAACTGCATTAAGCGGTTTTTCTGAAAGCCCTGCCAGATGGGAGTTTCAGCGACTTAATAAATTAGCTCTAAAGCAGTTGCTAAAGCAGTTACTAAAGCAATTGAATAAAAACTTGAGCTTAAAAAAGCGGCTACAGAATGAACCTGTATGCCGCTTTTATTTAGCTATTTTTTATTTAGCTATTTTTTCAGACTGGAACTAATCGAGGAAGCCCATGAGCGCGTCGCCCGTTTCGTTGGCGATCGCATTGGAGGCAATCGGCCGACCACCAGGAAGCAGCGACGCTTCCAGCAGGCGGGGGTCACTGGCCACGATCGGGCGACCGCCCGGCAGGGTCAAATCGTCGCGTACCAATAGCTCGGTAGCAAACACGGGCCGCTGACCGGGCTGCGCATCATCCAGCACTTGCAGGTGGCTCGCTTCGATGGGGCGATTATTTAAGATGGTGCCGTAGACTTCCAGCTTGCCCGCTGCAATGGGGCGTAAGCCAGCCACCGAGAAGTTTTCGTATACTTCCATTTGGGCAGGGCCGACAGGGCGATTGCCCACATAGCCGGATAGCTCGACGGTATTAGACGGCTGCACCGAGAGGGCAGTCACATCATTTGAGTTTTCAGCAGGGGTTGATTCTTCTGGCTTCACAGCACTGCTCGCAACGTCACTCACAGGTTCCTCCTTGGGGGCACTTACCACACTGCGCCCATTGCTTTGACCGACTTCAGCACCTTCCATCTGACAGGCACTCCTTGAAAACAACTGAAAACAAGACCTTACAAAAACAAAACTTTTGAGAACAAGACCTTTTGGATAACGGGTGGCTGGCGGCGATTCCAACATGAAGCGCTCTGCGAATTGCCTCACCGAGCCTTGACTCAGCACTTCCCTGGCCCCAAAACCAGGCCCAGCCCCAAAACCAGGTGAAGTAGCATCCGCTACGTTTATCGTCAGTTAGCTTACATTATACGGGCTAAGGGCCATAGCTTAACTTCAGCGTCTCCTATCAAAGTCATAGTAATAATTTAATAAGTTTTTGAAATATCTTAATAAAGAAAAACTTATCAATCTAGGAGCAAATTCCAGATAGGAGCGAATACTAGAAGCAAATGCAAGGCCAATACAAGGCACATACAAGGCACATACAAGGCGCATACAAGGCACATACAAGGCACATACAGTCATTTATCCCAGCACTTCACGCTGCCAGAAGCCAGTTTGCAGGCTCGGAAATCCACACCTCTATTGATCGGCCAGCTTCCAACGATTTTTCGTATAACGGAAAGGGCAACTCCCGCAGGTCACGGCTCCATGAAACGGCGTACGGCATCGCACCTCGACTCGTCCTTTGATTCGCCTCCGGTCTCTGTCCAAGAGATCTCCAGAAAGGGCACTATGACAGAGTTTTACAGCCAGGACGAAGTTCAGCATATTCTTCAGGTGGCGATCGCCCGTCAGGCCCAAGACGGCACGGTAGAAACCCTGACCCGCGCCCAACTGCTAGAGATTGCCGATGAGCTGGGCATCTCTTCTGCGGAACTGCATGAGGCTGAGATCGAATGGCGGGCCCAAAGCGGCGAAATGCAGGAACGGCAGGCGTTTGACCAAGCGCGGCAGGGCCGGTTCCAGCGGCGGGTGACGCGCTATCTGATTGTCAACGGGTTTTTGGCGGGCTGTGCGCTGCTGGCGAGTGGCGGTGCAACAGTGATGGGTGTGCCCTACATCGCGCTGTTTTGGGGCATGTTTTTGGTGCTGGATGGCTGGAACACCTATGGGCTGAAGGGCGATCGCTACGAAGACGCTTTTCATAAGTGGCAGCGCCGTCGCCGCATCAAGCGCTCGGTTCACTCCTTGTTTAACCGCTGGTTCCAGTCATAACCGCTGGTTCTGAGCGCTCGATTCTAGGGGCTGTCATCAATTATCGGCGAAATATTAGATTTCTGAGGAGTTTCAGCCCCTAGCCTGGTTTGTTTGGGCGGGCGCGATAGTGCTGATTCCTCAATGGTTCTGAGGTGAATTGATGACGCGCCCTAGCTTTGACCAAATTGCAGCTTTGACCGAAATGGAATCTGGCTTGGATTTCGGGGTCAGCGATTCCGGGGGGCAACGATTCCGGGGTCAGCGATTCCGGGGTTAACCTGTGGTAAGACCGGGATTTATGGGCATTTTAGCAGTATGCTCCTCAAGTCTACGGATCTTCGCCTTTTAGGGTCGCCGAAGGGCTGCCCACTGGCTAAAATGACAATTATCTATTTACGCTAAACTTCTATAGCTTTGGATTGCCTGAATCTGGATTGCCGCTGGGCTGCTGACCTTGGTTTTGGTTAAGCCTGCTGCCCTCTGGGGCCAATCTGCGACTTCCGGCAAGGTAACTGAAATTAAGGTGGCTGAAATTAAGGTCACTGAAATTAAGGTCACTGAAGGGCAGGGTGGTGTTTTAGGTGTTCCAGTAATTTGGGTGTTTTATAGAATATGGCGCGAGTTATCTCAAGTTCGCCACTGTTCTCGTCTGGTTTACCACTGCCCTATGGTTTACCACTGCCCTAGCCAGGCCGTTTCTATCAGAGGGTTGGCTTTTGTAAAGCATGTGAAGCAATTGTTCTTTGCGCTCAAGGGTTTGCACTCAAGGGTTAGACTAGTGCCCTGCTAGTAACTTTAGGAAGAAGAGAAATAATAGGGGAGGTTGCCTCCACGCTCGACACTCCCGCTCGGTCGAATTCATCGGAGCCTTGATCGGATGCCATCAGACCCGAATATTGGTCGCGTACTGCAAAATCGCTATCAACTTGTAGGCTTGCTCGGCCAGGGGTCGATGGGAAAAGTCTATGAAGCGAAAAATAATTTGCTGGGCGGGGTGCCGGTTGCCATTAAGTTTTTGTCTCAAACGCTGCTGAATCAGCGAATGCGCGATCGCTTCATGCGCGAAGCCACTACCTGTGCGCTGCTGGGCCAGCGCAGCATTCACATTGTTAACGTCACCGACTATGGGGTGGATGAGGACGAAATTCCTTACTACGTGATGGAATATCTCAAGGGTGACAGCTTGAGCGAAATCATCATGCGTCAGCCGCTGCTGTTGCCCCGCTTCTTGAACCTGACGCGGCAAATCTGTCTGGGGTTACAGTGCGCCCACCAGGGAATTCCTGTGGATGGGGAGTTTTGCCCGATTGTGCATCGCGACATCAAGCCCAGCAACATCCTCATTACCCGCGACCCCAGTATGGGGGAAGTGGCAAAAATCTTGGACTTTGGCATTGCCAAAACGCTCCAGGCAGACAGCAACCAAACCAACTGCTTTATGGGTACGCTGGCCTATTCTTCGCCCGAGCAAATGGAAGGACATGAACTGGATGCTCGCTCAGACATCTACAGTCTGGGTGTGATGATGTTTCAAATGCTGACGGGTAAGATGCCACTCAACGCCGACACCCATAGCTTTGGCGGTTGGTATCGAGCACACCATCATCAGCAGCCGCGTTCTCTAATTGCTGCTAACTCGGGTCTGAGGGTGCCCAAGGCGCTGGAATCGCTGATTATGAGCTGCCTGGCTAAATCGCCGGGCGATCGCCCGCAAAATGCCAACGAGGTCATCGCTGCTCTCAAACCACTAGAAGAACGCTATGGGGCAGGACTGGATTTCGCAAAAGTCATTGAAGACACCCTCGCAAAAGTCCCCGTCGCCTCGAAAAAGCGGACTTTGACGGGCGTAGATGCTGCCTGTCAGCTCGTTTCTTGGCCCGCCAATAAGCCCATCGGCGACATTTCGTTTCCTAACCCGATCCGCACCGAAAAGGAAACCTTGGCGAGCCTCTGGGTCATGCTTTCGGATCAGGAAATCACTTCTCGCCGCACCTGTACCCGCTACAACCAGTTTCTCTTTGCGCCCGCGCCCCATCCGTCGCTGCTTTGGCTCACTGTACTCTACAACCGACAGGCCGGGGCACGATGGCTATCTTGCTATTTGGATCTAAAAACGCCCCAGGGCCAGCAAATGGCGCGACTGCTGAGCGAGTCGGGGCAATATCGCCTGCTGTTTTTTGCCAAGGAAGAGCCGCAGCGCTGTGCCCATGTCATGACCTCGACCATTGCGCTGGCCCAGTGTGAGCGGCTCAAGCAGTGGCTCACAATGGGGCAAATGACCCCCGGACTCAACCAGTTCAACGCCACCAAAACCCAGCTCAAGCTGGCACTAGAAGATCTGAAACCCAAGATTTTGATGAAGCTAGAGTCGCTGTATGACGACGGCGGCGACCTATCGGGCTAAGTCCAATCGAGTTAAGTCCAGTCGGGTTAAGTCCAGTCGGGTTAGGTGCAGTCGGGTTAAGTGAAATAGCAGCCGGTTTTTATAGCAAGAATCGCAGGGTGACAAACGCCGCGCTGGTGATCAGTTGCGCCACCATCACTGGAAAGCCGTAGTGCAGGAACCGCTTGAAGGAAATCCGGCGGCCGTGCTGCTCGGAAATGCCCGCAGCCACGATATTGGCTGATGCCCCAGCCAGCGTGCCGTTGCCGCCTAGCGTTGCGCCAAACATCATGGCATAAAACAGCGGCAGCACCTCTGGCGGAAACTGGCCGGCATAGCCCGGTTCCATCACCTCTGGGCCAACCATGCCGACGTTGACCAGATATTGCTTGAGCAGGGGCACCATTGCCACGACCAGCGGAATATTGGGCACGACGCTGGACAGCAGCCCCACCAAAAACAGCAGCAAGATAGAACCCAGCGCAATGTTTTGCCCTAAAACCACGGCTAACAGGCCGGAGATGCCGCCGATCACGCCGGTTTTTTGCAAGCCGCCAATCAGTACAAAGATCGACATGAAGAAGATCAGCGTGCTCCAGTCCACATCGCGCAGGATATTGTTGAGGGTGTCGATTTTGCTGTGGTGTGCCAGCAGAAGGGCTAGCGCTGCGCCCATCAGTGCTACGCTTGCCGGGGAAATGGGAATCGGTAGCGACTCGCCAATCACGAAAAACACCAGCACTAGAGCGATGATGATCGCTCCTGCTGCTAAAACACGGGGATGGTTGATCTGGGGATGGGGAAGCTGGTCGAGGTTATTCAACTCGGTGCGCCAGAGCTTGCGAAAGAGCACGGGCAGCATTACTAGAATCGTCAGCAGGGCGATCGCCCCACCTAGGCTCAGTCGGCTCAGGTACTCTACAAAGCTGATGTTAATCGCATCGCCCACAATGAAAGTTGCCGGATCGCCCACCAGCGTTAACAGTCCAGCGCTGTTGGACACCAGCACCATGAGGATCAGCAGGGGCACAAAATCGACGCCCACCTCTGCGGCCAGCGGCGGCAGCAAGGGAGCCAGCAGCATGACTGTCGTGGCGTTGGGCAAAAAAGCGCAGACCAGGGACGTAATCCCCACGATCGCCAGCAGGAGTCGGCTGCCTTTGCCTTTGGCCAAAATGACCATTTGGGTCGCCAGGTAATCGAAAATCTTGGTCGGCTCGAATGCTCGCACCAGCACCATGACGCCAAAAAACAGGGCGATCGTGGAATAGCCAGCGCCTATATAGCTGATGGCTTCGTTGAGCGTCATGACGTTGGTAAACACCAGCAGCAGCGCACCCAAAAAGGCGGCAATGGTCAGGTGAATCCACTCAGTCATGACCAGCAAAATAACCGTGCAAAACAGTCCCAGAGCCAGAATTGCGGGTGTGTTTTCCAAGGCTTGGTTCTCCCTGAATGCAGAAGGGGTGGAGGGTGGACGCTAGCGCACGATTCGGCAGGTAGTATTCAGGTTAGAAATATTGGGATTGGTTTGGGTTGGTTTGGGTTGGTTTGGATTAGAGATATTCAGCGTGGCGGGGGAATCTAGCTTTTAAGCGCGTTTTTGGAGCGCAGGAGTTTTAGACACAGGGAAAGATTTGGGGGCTTGGCTTAGTGTAATTCGGGTTTGGGTAAAATTTGGCGATCGCCCCTCACTTGGCAGGGCGACCCCCAGCACACCGTTTGTGCGGGCATGGAGTCAAACACGGTGCTGCGTGCGCCAATGACGGCATTTGCGCCAATGTTTACCCCCGGCGCGATAAAACAATCGGCAGCGACCCAGGCACCATTGCCAATGGCGATCGCCCCGGTCATTAGCCCAAATTCTGGATCGGTCACGTCATGGCTGCCCGTGCAGAGATAGGTCTTTTGGGAAATGACGCAGTGTGTCCCCACGCGAATTGGGGCCAGGCTGTAAAACACTACGTCATCCCCAACCCAGCTATAATCATCAATCTTCACCTTCCAGGGATAGGTAAACCGAGCAGTGGGACGAATTACCACGCCCCGCCCGACTTTTGCCCCAAACAGGCGCAGCAGGGCCCGGCGCGGCGCATGGTGGCTGTGCAGCGTTAGCGGAAAGGCGATCGCCTGCACCAGCCACCACAGCATCACCACCCAGCCCGGCCGTCCCCGCACAAAGCCCCGCGCATTGTATTGCCGCAAATCCACTAGCGGCGGTGCATCCAGCACAGGGGTTACAAGATTTCTATCCCGCGAGGTTCCGGGCTGCCGTTTGCCAGCCGCCTCACCAGTCGTCGCCTGCTCCTCCAAGCCAGGAGGGGCACTGGCTGAAGCTGGGGATGCCCCTTTAGGCGGCTCAGATTTAGGTAGCTCACATTTAGGTGGCTCACATGGATTTAGCCCCACGTCCGCCGTGGGGTCTGTATTCCATCCAAAGTCTGATCCGGGCATAGGGCATCCTGCGGCTAGGGAAATCGTCGGGCCCAAAAGGGTTGGAAAAAAGGCGTGACGAACTGAATGTTTAGGCAGTGCTTAAGTAGCGTTTTCCACACTTCAGCCGTCCCCAACTTCTGCTTTAAGATAAACCTAAGTAACGCGCAAATGACTCAAAAGCAGGCTGTTGAAACCGAGCAATGCCCGCGAGTCTTCGCTCAAAAAGTTGAGTTTACTTTAAACTTGCTGACATTCAGTTGGCATGGTTCAGTTGGCAGAATGTGGGGCTGGCAATGGGATTCTTTGACTCTGATATTGTTCAACAGGAAGCACGTCAGCTATTTGAAGACTATCAATCGCTGATGCAATTGGGGTCGAGCTACGGCAAGTTTGACCGCGAAGGCAAGAAGATGTACATCGAGCAAATGGAATCGATGATGGAGCGCTATCGCATCTTTATGAAGCGCTTTGAACTGTCGGAAGATTTCACCGCTCAGATGACCGTCGAACAGCTCAAAACGCACCTGGGTCAATTTGGCATTACGCCACAGCAGATGTTTGACCAGATGCACGCCACGCTAGAGCGGATGAAGGCAGAGCTGGAGAGGGGTTAGAGGGAAAGAGGGATCAGGGGTTAGGGGTCAGGGGTCAGGTTGCAGGATAGCTTCTAAATGCTTGACCCTAGTCTCTGATCCCTAACTTTTGCCGCTTTCGCGGGATGCTAGCTCTTGCCAGTTCACCTTGCCAGCGTGGATGCTGGCTTGTTCGGTGGGGATGTCTTCGGGTAGCAGCGTGGTCAGCACTTCGTCGGTGAGGTTTGAGAGAACGGCGAGGCGGTTGGCCTGCTGTTCGATCGTTTTTTCAAACAGGTTGCGGACGGTGCGACCGTTGCCAAAGGTGCGATCGCGCTTCACATACAGTGCTTCCAGACGCTTCAGCAAGACCTCGCGGGCTGCGGGCGTGAGGGTAAAGTGGTTCTTCTTGCCCATGCTTTCAAAAATCGCCAGCAGTTCTTCGGGCTTAAAGTGGTCGAAATAGAAGTAGCGGTTGAAGCGGGACTTTAGCCCTGGGTTCGCTTCGATGAACACCGACATTTCGTCGGTGTAGCCAGCGACGATGACCACGAGGCGATCGCGATAGTCTTCCATCCGCTTTAGCAGCGTGTCGATCGCCTCTTGCCCAAAGTCTTTGCCCGTTTCTGGGGGCACCAGTGCGTAGGCCTCGTCGATAAACAGCACGCCATCCAGCGCCGAGGTCACCATCTCATCGACCTTCTTCGCCGTTTGT
Organism: Cyanobacteria bacterium J069; assembly: GCA_003695655.1. Taxonomy (GTDB): domain Bacteria; phylum Cyanobacteriota; class Cyanobacteriia; order Elainellales; family Elainellaceae; genus Thermoleptolyngbya. The sequence continues at coordinate 11,457 of RFIF01000004.1, read as the reverse complement.
CCCACGTAGCCAGCCACCAATCCAGCGCGATCGGTTTAGATCAGGTGCCCCTTTTTTAAAAAGCCCAGGCCCTGAAAAATCCGGCTCATAATCCGAGCGACGGTGGTTTTCCCGGTTCCGGGTGGCCCACAAAAGACGCAGTGCAACGACACCTGGGTTTGCGCCAGCCCGCGCTCCTGGCGGATTTTTTGCACCTTCAAAAAGTTTGCCAGGGTTTTCACCTCGTCCTTAATGTTGTCCATACCGACGAGTTCATCCAGTTCTGCCAGGGCTTTTTGCAAAATCTCGTCAAGTTCTTCGGGCGTTTTCTCGGGGATGGCTTCTGCGGCGGGTAGTCCAGGTTCTGCCGAGGACGGCGTCGGTGCGCCTCCGGCAGCCTGCGGAACTGGCTTGGGCAGGGCGCTGGTGAGTCCCTTTTCATAGCTCTCTAGGGGTGTGGTGCTGTGCAAGTTCTGCCAGATCTGAGACAGCGCCTCCATTTCCTGCATGGAAATTACGTCGTCAGCCTTGGCTACTACCTGCGCAAATTTATAAATTACGTTCACCGCTTCGCCGAGGAAATCCGTCCCCTTTTCTTCGTCCAGCCTTTTAATCAGCGAGGGCAGGCTGAGCTGGTCGGGCTGGGGAGAGGCTTTGACTCGTTCCAGAATGGTTTGCAGCGTGATTTTTTGATATTTGAGGCGATCGTCGCTCGAAAATTCCCACTTGCTGTTGGCAATGCTGAGGGTGTCTTTGTCATCGCGGATCAGTGCATCCATCATCAGGTATGCCAGCAGTTCTGCTGAGCCGATTTCCTTGTTGCTGCGGCTGCAAATTTGCACCACCTTGGCCAAGTCTGTCAGCGCCACGTCGGCGAGGCGGGGGTCGTGCTTGAGCAGGGGCACCAGGGATTTGTGCAGGTCGGTCACGTCTTGCCGCACTTGTCGAAAGCCAACGATTTGCCGAAAGTCCACAGAATCCTCCTGAGCGGCGAGAAAAACGCTTGGGGCGAAGCTGTAGATATCTTAATCGTTTGCTCAGGGCGGCGGTGGCCCGCAAACCTGTTAGGATGAGCAAAAATCTGTCGTTTGAACCTACAGTGACGAAAGAGTGGTGATGAAAGAGAAGTTGTTGGAGTGGCTCAATCTGGCGCTGATGGCGAATCTGTTTTTCGTACTGTTTGCTTTCGCTTGGTTTGCGATCGCCCTCATTGGAAAATCCTTCAACGTCCCCCTCGGCTTCGACCTGTGGTATTCGCTCTGGGAACCTGTTTTCACTCCGGCGATCGGCATTTTGATGGGCGGCGCAATTCTCAGCGGCATTTCTAGCTGGGTTTCCAAAAAACTCAGCTCCGAAAAACAGTAGAAGAAAGGGTTACTAGCAGGCTTTCCTCTGCATCAAAATTGCATCAAATCAAACTTGCACCAATAATTACAAGTAAAAAATACGACCGCTCTTAACAGAAACGGTCTTGTTTAGAAGCCTGTTGAAGCTCCTTAAAATAGCGCCTTAAACAGGGAGATCGATTTCTGCTAATTTCAGTCGTAAAGTTGAGGGGGCGATCGCGGAAAGCTAATTCAGATCTCTGCATCACCTTCAGAGCCGTCTCCTTCAGCCGCGTCTTCTTGCTTGCGCTGACGCATCATTTGTATCCCCATCCCAATCAGCCCTGGCAACAGTGCAGGTGTGGGAATGGTGTTATCCGGCGTAGGGGTCTGAGGCAGGGTTATGGGCGAAGCTGGTGAGGGAGTTGCTGATGGGGTTGGCGAAGGAGTTGGAGTGATTGATGGAGTTGGCGAAGGAGTGATTGATGGGGGCGGCGAGGGGATAGACACGACTGGATTTTTTGCCGTAGTGCTTCCTGAGCCAGAGAGCCAGCCGATAATCATCACAACAAACCAAACAATAAGTGACCAAATTTCCATAATTTGTGGTGTTCTGAGTTCACAATTTAAAAATCGAAAGAAGCCAACAAAGCATGTAGAGGCTGGAGGGAAAAAGTCCCTCTCTGTTCTTCACTGAATCAGTTTGATGCCAGTTCGCCTAACCTGGATTCATCCTTTTGAAAAGGCAGGAAAAATTCTTACGCCTTTATATAGGCTGGATGTTTTGATCTGGACTCACAGATTTGGGTGCATATACTTTTGATGGCTTGACTTAATCTCCAAAGCTCTACATCAAAGAGCTTTGGATTCAGTTAAACCTTGAGCGATCGCCAGAATTGGTGCCGAATACTCGCCAAATCTCAATTGATCTATTGACCAGTTGTGAATGCCCGTAGAATCCGCGCTACCTCAGAACTAATGTTTAGGAGTAAAGGTGCAAACTCTCGAGCTTAGAAACGTGATGCACACCAAAAAATCTCTGTTGACCTACGCGGTGATATCACTTTTTGAAGTGACAAAAGCAACTATCAAACCATTGATGAGCGTAGATAGCAGCCGTTGATTCACACATTTCATTCTTACAAGCCAATTTGCCCTGGCCCGGTGATTTTACTAACTTCATCAGTAAATTACCGGAGTTGCATTTTTTATTAAAGACCTTGCTATTTCAGTCGGTTTCTGTGTTACCTTTGCTGCGAGTCTCTTTGAGGGCCTGTTCACTCGGTAGCCACGCCGCCATAACCCTTGCTGTACCGCTAACCAAGGCGATCGCGCTCAGACTGTCAGCTAGTGTCCCATGCTCAGCTTAGGTGCCCCCTCAAAAAAACAGCTCCGGAGGCATCTAGCCTCGACGCATCCAGGGAATGTCGTGATTCCACGGAATGCGGCGTACGATAAAGCGACAGAGAATTGCGTGTGTCGTCACGTCGTCATCCACCTGCCGCTCCTGCTCGACCAAGAGGAGCAAGAGCCGTAGCGAAAACTCTAGCTTGCCTTCATCTGGCAGTCCTCGCGCCGCGCCCAAATCCACTAGCGGCGCAGCCACCTGCAAAATTCCCTCTGGTGTGCGCTTAAGCATGTCTTCGGCGACGATGCGCTCATTGAGCGCTTTGCCGGGGGCGATCACACTGAAGACCTGAGGCCGTGACAAGTCCAGATTCATGGTGGGCGTAATGCGGATGACTCGGCGCGATCGCCCCTGAAAATTGGTTAGCGAGCTGCGATCCCAGTCCACATAAATCGGCGTGGGTGAAGCATTAGCAATATTTAGCGCCAGATCGACAATCGGCTCGAACCCATAGCGCGGCTTGAGTCCAACATTAATATTGACCTTGCCCTGGAGTCCGGCTTTGGTCAGCTCTTCCTTCAACCCATCTCGATCGAGCTGCACTGTTGCCCAGTCTTCCATTTCGCCCAGCGCCTGACGCGCCACATAAACCAGCGTCAGCCCATACACCACAATAATCAGCAAATCTAAACCCGCCATGGGCAGTGCTCTATGTCAAAGATGGCAGCGATTTTCTCAGCCGGGGCAAACGCCAGCACCAAAGCATTCAAATTTCTGAGGATAAACCTAAGTAAAACCGAATCCTTGCAAACAGTTGAGGCTCCCAAAACAATGTAAAAAGAGAGTAACATTATCAAAAGATTAGGCTTAACCAAGTCCTACTATTCCTATCTATCGCGCTAGCGCGTCTACCAAGCCGCATCCTAGTGTCGCATTGATAAAGCTATAAGCTGATAAAGCTATAAGCTATCACTGAAGCTATCCAAGTGGCAGGTGTCCCCGTGTTTGTTCTCAGCGGCTACGAATACCTCTTAGGGTTCCTCATTGTCTGTGGCATTGTCCCCTTTTTAGCGTTAGGGTTGTCTTGGGTGCTGCGCCCCAGCAAGCGAGCTGGTGTCGAGCGACGCACCACCTACGAATCGGGCATGGAGCCAATTGGCGGGGCCTGGATTCAGTTCAACATCCGCTACTACATGTTTTCGCTAGTATTCGTCATTTTTGACGTAGAAACGGTGTTTCTCTATCCCTGGGCGGTCGCCTTCAATCAGTTGGGGCTGCTGGCCTTTGTCGAAGCGCTGATTTTCATTGCGATCCTGGTGGTTGGTCTGGTCTATGCATGGCGGAAAGGAGCACTGGAATGGTCATGAATCCTGGCACAACAGAGCCTAAAAGTTTACTAGAAGGGATGCAAAATCCCATCGGTCGTCCCGAAGTCACAAAGGATCTTTCGGAAAACGTCATCCTGACCACCGTAGATGACTTACACAACTGGGCGCGGCTGTCGAGCCTCTGGCCGCTGCTCTATGGCACGGCCTGCTGCTTTATTGAGTTTGCAGCGCTGATCGGCTCCCGGTTTGACTTTGACCGTTTCGGGCTGCTGCCCCGCTCTAGCCCGCGCCAAGCTGACCTGATCATCACCGCTGGCACTATCACGATGAAGATGGCACCTGCACTAGTGCGCTTATATGAGCAAATGCCCGACCCGAAGTATGTCATCGCCATGGGGGCTTGCACAATTACGGGTGGCATGTTCAGTATGGACTCGCCAACAGCAGTGCGGGGTGTGGACAAGCTGATTCCGGTCGATGTTTATATTCCGGGCTGTCCGCCTCGCCCCGAAGCCATCATCGACGCCATTATCAAGCTGCGTAAGAAGATTTCGAGCGAAGCGCTGGCGGAGCGGGGTGAATTGGTACAAACTCACCGCTATTACACCATTTCTCACGGCATGAAGGAGGTCGCCCCCATCCTCACTGGGAAGTATCTGGAAGCGGACGCCCGCAAGGCTCCGCCGAAAGAGCTGGCTGAAGCCTTTGGGATGCCAGTATCGCCGGCTCTCCAAGAAGCTGATAAGGAGGTTATCGATCGTGGCTGAAGACACTACTCCTACACCCCAGGAAGCAACAGACGCTGCTCCCATTGTCGAAGCTGGAAAAGTTTCTAAGTGGCTGACTGAAAATGGCTTTGGGCATGAGGCGCTAGACGCTGATCGGTTGGGGGTGGAGGTGCTGAAGGTCGATCGGGAGTTTCTGATTCCCTTTGCGACTGCTCTTTATGCTTATGGGTTTAACTGCTTGCAGTGTCAGGCGGCTTATGATGTGGGGCCTGGCGAAGATCTGGTCAGCACCTATCACCTGATCAAAATTGCTGATAATGTCGATCGCCCGGAGGAAGTTCGCGTTAAGGTGTTTGTGCCGCGCGAAGATCCCCGTGTGCCCTCGGTTTATTGGATTTGGAAGGGGGCTGATTGGCAAGAGCGTGAGAGCTATGACATGTATGGCATTGTCTATGAAGGCCATCCCAACCTTAAACGAATTTTGATGCCGGAGGACTGGGTTGGTTTCCCCTTGCGGAAGGACTATATCTCGCCTGACTTCTTCGAGCTGCAAGATGCTTATTAGAAGATGCCTGCTAGTTTTGTAGCCAGATAACCGATTTAGTTGTTATAAAGCCTAGTTGTTATAAAGCCTGGGAGTGTAGCGCTCTCAGGCTTTTTGCCTGGCTTTTGCAGGGTGTATACGACCCATAAAAAAGTTGATGCATCCTGATTGGGACGTGCTACACTTGCGGCCAAAAATCGCGATTAGGACTGTTGAACTGGTCTGCTATGTTTGGCTGTTTAGCAGGCGATCGCCCGATTTGATTGTCGTTTCCTCTGCGTGTTTATGATGGCATTGTTCTTGCGTCTGTGGCACTTGTCAAACCTGCAATCAATCCACCAGGCGACGGGCCGATGGGGCTGGCCGGCTGGCCCACGGATGGGGCTGCTGGCGGCGATCGCCCTCGGCGGTGGTTTTAGCAACATTGCCCCAGCCACAGCAGAAGTTGGCGAGCAGACCCAGAATATTGCTGGCGATTGGGGACAATTGGTTTCTCCCAGCTTACTCATAGCACCTCAGCAGATGGCGCAGCGAGTGGTAGAAGGCTTGCCGCCGCCGCCCGGTGAATCTGGCGGATCGTTTTATAGCCAGCCGGGGGCTGCTGTGGGGTCAGATGGGCGCTCTACGACGGCTCAGTTCCCAGGTCAGCAGTATTTGGTGGTGGTAAATGGCAACAGTCCGCTGCTGCTGTCACAGGTGCAGCAAATTGCCCCAACCGCTGGACTCCAGTCTTATCAGGGGCAGCAGGTGATTCAGGCGGGTGTGTTTGGTGAAGAGTGGACGGCGGCTCAGCAGGTGCAGGCGCTGGCCGAGCAGGGTATTGCTGCCCAGGTGGTGGCAGTGGCGGGGGGTGTGGTTCCAGTGCAGCCTGGCTATCCGACGCAGCCAGTCTATCCTGCCTCTACGCAGGCCTCACTAGATTCCCTGCCGCCTGCACCTGGCCCGGCAGAGGTTCCCTTTGGGCAATATCCGGCTTTAGAACCGCAGCCGGTGCCGTCCTATGAGTATGGCCCGCCGACCCGCAGTAATGGCTATTACGTCATCATTCCAGGGTCGGGCGGCAGCTTGGCGAGGGTAAGTGAGCAGGTGCGGCTGCTGAGCGATGGCTTTCCGGTGGCGGGGCGGGTGCAAGAGCGCGATCGCCCGAATGGCCCACATGTGCTGGTGGGGCCGTTTTCGGGACGGGGCGCGGCTGAGCGCTGGAACCGCTATTTTCGAGACTTTGGGCTAAATGCACGGGTGCATTACGAACGATAGACAGCTTAGTGGCAGACTCACTCAGGATGTCAGGTTAAACCGCTGAAGCTGAGTCTCAATTGCTGGAAACAGCAGCTTGTGCAGTTCCGTTTTGTGGCGGAAGGGCAGACGGCTGGTGCTGGGCAGATCGAACGGAAACTGACCGGGGATATCCGATCGCTCCATTTGGGCAAGCAGGATTTGCTCGGCACGCTTGCTCTGAAGCGCATAACCCATTTCAACGCAGACCTTGGGATCGGGAATCAATTGGGGTGGTGTGCCGTCGAGGTGCAGAATGGGGGTGCCATCGGCGATGAACAGGAGGGACTTGCGGATCTTGCGCGTGAGGCTGCTGCTGAGGCGGGCGGGGCCGTCGGTCAGGCGGTGTGACTCTTCCAGGGTGAGGGGAAGGCGCGATCGCCCGTTAAATTTCTCAATAAAGGTTTGCAGCGCCTCGCGCAGCAGGTCGCTAGAGTCGCCAAACTGGGTTTGGTAGCAGAGAAAAATCGTCGGATCGAGCTGCGACAGCGAATCCTGCTTCACGAAGTACATTTCATGGCTGATCAGGTCGATGTTGGCGATCGCATAACCGCCGCTGCCCTCAATGTAAAATTCCACCATGTCGCCGTCGAGATAGCGCTGAAACCATTCGGCCTCGCGCACCTCAGCGCTATCATCCAAAAAGTCGGCCCGCAGCGCCGATTTGAGCAGGCTATTTTTGCTGAGGCGGAGGTCATGCGGACGTTTCTCCACTTCGCGAATCGGTTCATATTCGCGCAAATACCAGGCTTTTAGGGCGATGATAGCCATAAGCGGATGTCTCGCAGGCGAGGATGGAGTTAGTTTGAGATTATAGGCGATCGCCGAGAAGTCAAGCGAGAAGTCAAGTCCTACACGCTCAGCCTGACACAGCCGATCTGCTTCATTTTGTATAGGACAATTGTACTATATTTTCGTCGCGATGACAGCCCTGGACTAAACTGTGGGGCGGTGGCGCTCAGATCAGCCGCTGTGCCAAGAGTCATGCTGTTTGACAAGTATTGGAAACCTTTAAGATTAGACAACCCTCGCCTCCGGCTAAGACTTCACTCCAGAACACGACTTCCTAACTGCTCATCCCTGCCGCAGTCCGCCCATTTCGTAACATGAAAATTCCCTCCTCTCGGGTGTTCCAGCTTTTCTTTTTGGCCATTCTGAAGTGGCAGAAAGATAATTGTCTGGACATGGGCGCAACGCTCTCTTACCATGCGCTGTTTTCCCTGTTTCCGCTGCTGTTGCTGTCGCTCAGCCTGCTCGGTTCCCTGCTGGGTCGCAACGCCCAAATCTACAGCGGGCTACAAAACTTGCTTCAAGAGGCGCTGCCGCCCGAAGCTTATCGGATTGTGGAGAGTGTGGTGCAGGTGCAGCAGGGACAGGAAAGCCTCAGCATTGGACTGTTAGGACTGGTGTTTTTATTGGTCGCCGCCAGCAACTTTTTCTATTCGCTGGATCGCGCTTTTGACAAAATTTGGGGTGTGGCCTTTCAGCCAGAGCCGGGTCAAAGCCCAGGACAAATTCTGCGGGTGCTGCTGCGCAAGAAGGCCTTCTCTGTAATGTTGGTCATTGCCACTGCGCCGCTGCTATTTGTGTCGCTGGTTTCTGATCTGCTGGTTCAAATCGGGCTGGATCTCTTAGAAAAAACGGGCGGAACGAAGTCTTTTTTAGAGCCACTAGGGATTGATTCGATCGAGGTCGTATGGGCGCTTCAGGGACTCTTCTCGTTCCTGATTTTGGCGCTGATTATTATGATTCTGTTCCGCATTTTGCCTTCCACTAATGTCACCTGGGGTGATGTGTGGCTAGGTGCATTACTAACGGCGATGCTGCTGTTAGTGTTGCAATATTTAGTACACAATAGCGTCGTATCGCTAGGCGATCGCTTTCAGTCCTACGGTGTTGTGGGGCGGGTCATGGTACTGATGTTTTGGATGTATCTCACCAGCCAAATCTTCTTTTTGGGTGGCGAGCTGACCTATATATATGCCCAGCTTTTTGGCAGCCGGCGCAGCTCAGATGATCAAGCGTCCTAAGCAGCTTTGCGCCTAATTTCAATGGTCTTTTGAACGTGTTTTTTGCAGACTGATTGAACGCAGATAGCCCTGAAACGGTTGACTAAAGCAAGTTCAAAGCTGCAAAAAATCTTGGAAAAGCTTGTTTGGAATTTATAGCGTTAACCAGAAGGTTTAGGGCAAATTGAAACCAGTCGAGCCTGATGCCGCAGGGTTTTCATCTCTGACCCCTGACCCCTGGAACCTACTACCTTCTATAACAGCCTTTAAATTCAACAGCACCCAGCCTCTCTACTGTTTATTTTCCTCTTTTTCACTGTCACTTCGTAGAGCCTCACAGACACAGAAATTGAACCTTAATTCAACCCCGATCGATGTGATTAAACTCCCTGTGCTGCCAGATGGGAAAATCTCAGTTTTTGAGTTGGGTGCTGTTGAATCGGACGAGACAGATTATAGTAAACAGCGCTTTTACCTCAGAAGTGAACGTGTGAACTTGGCTGTTAATCTGCCAGGAAAGCTAGCAGATGAAGTGCTCTTAAAAGCTTGATCACCTATTAGCCTTATGACTAAGAATAGACGCTCTAAAGGTAAAATCAAGCCCATGCAACCAAAGTTTACTTGCAGGGAATGGCTGTAAACTCCGTCGAGGGTTTCTAACGTTTGGTAAAGCTTGTGTCTGGTAAAGCTGGGTGATCAGACCGCAGGTAAATTAGCCAAAGTTAAATTAAGCATCTGGCAAATTAAGCATCTGGCTTGACGCGACGAATCGGCAGATTGGCAATGAGGGCGGTGGCCCGCTGATTGTTCTCTAGCAGAAATTCCGTTGCTTCTTGATCAATTTCGACATAGCGCGACACCACCTCCAAGATTTCCTGCCGCATCTTTTCAATGGTGGCGGGCGGCAAATCAGCGCGATCGTGGGCCAGCACAAGCTGAAGACGCTGCTTTACCGTATCCCGGCTAGAGACTTCCGGCTGGCGAGGAAAAAGGCGGTCGAGGAGTTCGCTGAGCATAGGGCAGGGCTACTGGGGAGGACGATGAGGAGAAAATCCCGTGCTGAGCCTGGCGTGAGGCTGGCATGAGGCGAAAAGCGGCTAGCGCGAAGGGCTGCGAAACAGCCGTCGAATGCGAGAAAGCAGGTCATCGTGGCTGGCGGTGAAGTCCAGAAAGGGCACAGTTTCCCCTTCTAGGCGGCGAGCAACGTTATCAAACGCCAGCCCGGCGAGAGAGAGCTTCTGCGACAGTACCAGCGGCTCTCCCTTATTGGTAGACACGATGACGCGCTCGTCATCTGGAATCACCCCAATTAGCGGAATCGCCAGGATTTCCTGCACGTCGCTCACCGACATCATCATGTCCTCTTGCACCATGGCAGGGCGGAGGCGGTTAACGATCAGGTGCTGTTTGCGCACGTCGTTGGCTTCTAGCAGACCCACCACGCGATCCGCATCACGCACTGCCGAGATTTCGGGCGTGGTGACGATCAGCGCTTCCTGGGCGGCGGCGATCGCATTTTGAAAGCCCATCTCAATGCCCGCTGGACTGTCTACCAAAATGAAGTCGAATTGCTCCTGCATCTTTTCGATCAGTTGCTTCATCTGGTCAGGATTGACCGCATCTTTGGTGCGATTTTGGGCAGCGGGCAGCAGCGCCAGGTTGGGCTGCCGCTTGTCTTTGATCAGCGCCTGATCCAGCCGACATTCGCCCGCGATCACTTCCATCGCGGTATACACAATGCGATTTTCCAGCCCCAGCAGCAGGTCTAAATTGCGTAACCCAAAGTCTGCATCGATCACCGCGACCCGCTTTCCGCGCTTGGCCAGTGCCATGCCCAGGTTTGCAGTGGTGGTGGTTTTGCCAACGCCGCCCTTACCCGATGTGACGACAATAATCCGAGTCATGAAAATCGCCCTCTAATGCTCCTAGCCGTTCGACTCAAAGTTGAACGTAGATGGTGTGTTGTGAAATTTGCAATTCTAGCCGTGTGAAATATGAACCCTGCCACCCAAACGAGACGATGTAAACCAGACTTTGGGAGCGACGAGTGCTGACCCTGGCAGCATCAGGAATTGGGGGCTAACAGCCGCAGCTTAGAAAAATCCGCCGATCGCGTAATGCGAATCCCTTCCGACGCCACGTAGGCCACCTCCGGATGAAACTGTTCGGGCGGCTTTTCGGGGGCGCGGGCGAGCTGTTCGCCAATGCGAAGCTGCGTCGGTTCTAGCCGTAGCGCCATGATCAGGCAGCGGGGATTGCCCGATGCGCCCGCATGGGCGACGCCGCGCAGCGTGCCCCACACCACAATATCGCCATCGGCCACAATCGACCCGCCGGGGTTGACATCGCCCAGCACCACCACGGTTCCCGGATGCCGAATTTCCATCCCCGATCGCACGGTGGCTTCGACGTAGAGCGGTTCTGCCAGCGCTTGCCCGGTGGCTTCGGAGGGCGCGTTGAGGTGGGTAACGGGCGTGTGCTGTTCGACGGAAAAGCCCACCGTAGCGGCGGCGACGGCTGTTTGCCGACGGCTGGTGTAGACCCGTTTCAGGCAAAGCTGCTCTTGGGTCAGCGCTTCATCGAGGGACTGGAGCTGACGCACATCTAGCAGGCGATCGCGCGCAATCAGATGGACGGATGTATTCGGCTGCCAAAAGCGATCGCCCGCACTGAGCCGCTGTTTGAGCTGCTGCCAGAGGTCATTCCAGCTCACCGCAAACTCGCTGTCGCCCTCAGGCGGCAACATCAGCAGCAGCCGTCCGCCCTCGCTCTTGAAGCGAACCTGCGAATTGGGATGGGCAGCATCGACCGGGGGCTGGGGCAGGGCCGACACCGTAGACGCGGGGGAGGAGTCAGAAGTCATGAACCCACAAGAAAATGACAATTGGGCAATAGGGCGAAATAACTATCCATATTAGTCG
>RFIF01000538.1 GCA_003695655.1 Cyanobacteria bacterium J069 | reverse complement strand
TCCCGCCTGCTGTTCATGATCGGCGCGACGCTGATCACCGTATCAAACACGGTATTGAACCGACGCAGCAGCGGCAGTTCTGCTTGGGCAGCGCTTTCGAGCGCCAGTCGAAACTCGTCTGGCGTTGCCTGCTCTAGCTCTAGCGCCGCCAGAAAAATTCGCGCCATCGGCAAATTAGCGTATTGCTCTAGTTTTTGGAAAGCAGCGCGGGAACTGCGGCGATAAAGCGCCAGCGAGTCTTGAATGATTCGATCTTGCTGCCGGGTAAGCTGCCACCAAAACACCAGCCGTTCCAGCACCAGAGCCATCGCCAGGATCGACAATCCCAGCAATGGCACCATGACGATGCCGCCAGTGGCGAATAAGTTAAGAATTGACATGAAAACGCGCAAAAAGGGCGACTTTACCGGGAGCCGGGAAAGTGATCAATTTGAGCATACCCGGTAAATACCAGTTTTTTGCCGTGAGTTTCCAGGCGATTGATCCGCACCATGACGCCGTCCAGATCAAACCGATCAAGATCCACCATGCCATCTAGCACTTCGGCAAAGGCCAGGCTGACAATTTTGGAGAGCGATCGCCCTGCTTCTGGCACATTCTCCGGATCAAACTCAGCGTTTTGGAAGCGAATTTGTCGGCGTTTTTCAACGGCGATCGTCGAACGCAGGCTAATAGGCAAGTCTTTCCGGTTTGGCAAATCTACCTTCGCCCCGATATGCACCTGATTTTCGGGCAGCAGCGTGATGTGAACGTCGCGGAAAGAAACGGGTTCGCCGCCCGAGAGGTTGGTGAGGGTTTCCATCTCCACATTCACCAATTTCTGACGCACCAGCTCAGCGCTAAAAGCTTTGTTGATGCCGTCTTCGGTCAAAATAACTTGGGCCACAGCCTGGGTCGGCTGCTTAAGGCGAAGCTGTCCGCTGAGTGCAGAAGTGGGGTCAATAGACACCGCATCCGTCGTGAACGACATCTCCTCGACCCAGAAGTCGCGCCGAATAGCGAGATTGCAGCCATGCATCTTGAAGCTGTCAATGCTGCCCTGCAAAAGCTTGCTAGAAGGATAGCAGCGGATCTGCACGTCAATGGATTCGCTGCTCGTAAACAAATGGCGGATAGACTGATTCGCCACCGCATTGAGCACTTGCTCACCCATGTCGGTGTTGAGTCCGCGTGTAAAACCGGTAAAACCGCCGAACATAAGCACTAAAAGGTGGCTTGGTTAACTTCTGTAACGGGACTCCCCCTTACTTTTAACAATTATTCACAAAAGGCGCAACCCAAAACCCAGGTTGGGCGGTTTCATAACCTGTACAGCGTCATCAGCGGGGGTTATCAATGGGTTAAAGCCCCGACCATTGAGAAGCCATGTGCAAACTTCTACGCTTGGACATAATCTAAATAGTAAGGGAGTGAGGGGACAGCCTAGAAAATCAGGTCTGTCTTGACTGGCTTTTTGGAGCGGCTGGCCACAACGGGTGTGTTGTCAGATTCAAGACTGCGGCAGTCTGCTGTAGTGCTTGCCTGATTGCGATCGCCCCTCGACCAGTCTGGCTCCAGCACAGCCCCACCCCTCACAACTGCCAAACCACCAGAACCGGACGCTGAGAGTGCCCAAAATCGGGATTATCTACAACGAGATTAAACCTGTTGCCTGCCGCATTGCTGACGAGCTAAGAGAGAAGATGTTGGGCTTTGGCTGGGACGTTCACTTGGCAACCGGAATGGGCGGCATCTTGGGATACTCCAAGCCGAACCGACCCATGTGCCACACGCCGATCGCCAGCCTGGTGCCCGCCGGGTTTGATCAAGACATGGCGCTGGCCATCGTGCTGGGTGGGGATGGCACAGTGCTGGCGGCGTTTCGCCAGGTGGCTCCACAGGGCATCCCGCTGCTGACCATCAATACAGGACACATGGGTTTTTTGACCGAAACCTACCTGAACCAGATGCCGCTGGCGATCGAGGCCATTCTGGCGCAGGAATACGACATTGAAGAGCGGCTGATGCTCACAGTTCAGCTTTTTCAGCAAGACGTGCTGAGCTGGGAAGCCCTCTGCCTCAATGAAATGGTGCTGCACCGCGAACCGCTAACCAGTATGTGCCATTTTGAGGTGGAAGTGGGTCGCCATGCCCCCGTAGACATTGCCGCCGACGGCATTATTTTATCTACGCCAACGGGTTCCACGGCCTATGCCCTTTCCGCAGGCGGCCCCGTGATCACGCCCGATGTCGCCGTCATGCAACTGGTGCCGATTTGCCCCCATTCCCTGGCCTCCCGTGCCCTGGTTTTTTCGGCCAAAGAACCCGTTACAATCTACGCAGCCAACCCCGATCGCCTGGTGATGGTGGTGGATGGCAATGCTGGCTGCTATGTTTGCCCGGAGGATCGCGTGCGCGTGCAGCGATCGCCCTACTCCGCCCGCTTTGTCCGCCTCAAACCCCCCGAATTTTTCCACGTCCTCCGCGAAAAGCTGGGCTGGGGCCTGCCGCATGTCGCCAAGCCAACCTCGGTAGAACTGCCTTAGGTTTGGGTGAGGGAGAGAGGGAGAGAAACCCGCTGCGCTATGGGTTTGTCCATCGAGTTAAGTCACCCCATCACTCCCACACCCCATCACTCCCACACCCCATCACTC
>RFIF01000537.1 GCA_003695655.1 Cyanobacteria bacterium J069 | reverse complement strand
TTGTATATCAGGGGTTTTGGCTTCCGGGAACTGCATTAAGCAGTTTTTCTGAAAGCCCTGCCAGATGGGAGTTTCAGCGACTTAATAAATTAGCTCTCAAAGCTCAGGTTTCAATTGTGCTTAATTGACAAGCTCGACTGTTCTAAGTGTCAGGCGCGATTGATGTCCTGCATGAACTTCTCTTGCCAAAAGCCTTTCTTGCCAAAAGCCTTTCTTGCCAAAAAAAAGAGACCTTGACGGCCTCGTTTACCTCAGTGGAGTATTTAACCTGGAAATCCAAACCTAAGCAAAGTAACGTGGAGAATAGAGAACAGATCGAAAAAAGCTGCTCAAACGATCGCCCTAAAGCCGCAACCTATCGCTACACTCCTGATCTGACTTGCATCTGGTAGGGTTTCTGTGGTCAAAACAGAGGGGCGATCGCTAAGCCAGCCCAGTGTTTGACCCAGGCTTGCCCGTTGCCAGTTCGACCTTAACAATCTTGCCACCCATTTTCTGAATCCGCTGCTGTTCCCGAAACCAGCTATCGTAGGGAACCAGCTTCGTGAAATAGGTATTTTGCAGCTCGCGCTGGGTGCGAATCCGGGTCTGACTGGGCACGCAAGCCGTAATCTTGAAATATCGCATGGGTTACATCTCCTAACCGGAAAGAAGCAGCAAAATTAAGTGCGCTAGTTTAAGAGCGCTCGTTCCGCATAAACAGAACGCATACCCAGAACAATGTCGATTGATATCAACTCAAAAATTTTAAATGCTGGGAGCCTAGCATCAATTTCAAACCCTCGAAGCCAGAATAAAAGACTAGCCATCAATTATCTGAAACTCACACCAGGCTTCCCAGCCAATTCTCTAAGTTCAGAAGCATGAACCATGAAGTTTGAACCCTTTCAATTCATCCTTCATCTTTCATCCCTCATCCTTTAGGTCTAGCTTAAGCCAGAGGAGATGTAGTCGAAGTACACACCCATTTCCTTACCAGCGTCAGCACCCACCAAGCTGGCGGTCACTTCTTTCATGGCTTGGATTGCTTGCACCGTAGCAGCTACAGGCACGCCCAGCGAGTTGTAGGTTTCCTTCAGACCGTTGAGCACACGCTCATCTAGGATCGAAGGATCGCCAGCCAGCATGGCATAGGTAGCGTAGCGGAGGTAGTAGTCGAGGTCGCGGATGCAAGCAGCATAGCGACGGGTGGTGTACATGTTGCCGCCGGGACGGGTGATGTCCGAGTACAGCAGAGACTTGGCTACAGCTTCCTTCACAATGGCAGCAGCATTGGCGCTGATTGCAGTAGCAGCACGAACGCGCAGTTCACCTGTGGAGAAATAGCCTTTCAGCTTTTCGAGAGCAGCAGTATCCAGGTACTTGCCCTGAACGTCGGAAGAATTGATAACAGAGGTAATTGCGTCTTGCATGGTCTCGCTTCCTTAAAATTGAATCTGGATGCATCAAGTGACAGCGGGAACTAGGAGTCGCCCTACTGCATTGCGCCGATCACGTAGTCGAAGTAAGCGCCAGCTTCGGCAGCATCTTCGCCCGACATCATGGACGTAGCCACGTTCTTCATTGCGCGAACGCCTTCCGCAACTGCTTCAATCGGCGTGCCCAGAGACTTGTACATTTCGCGTACACCCACGATACCGATTTCTTCGATCGGGGTCACATCGCCAGCAACTACACCGTAGGTCACAAGACGCAGGTAATAGTCGAGGTCGCGCAGGCAGGTAGCCGTCATCTCTTCACCGTAGGCGTTTCCACCAGGGGAAACCACGTCGGGGCGCTTTTGGAACAGTTGGTCACCCGCTTGCTTAACGATCCGCTCACGCGACTCGCTCAGGACTTGGGCAATCCGCAGACGCTTTTCACCAGAGGTGACAAAGCCTTTGATCCGGTCTAGTTCACCCGGGCTGAGATAGCGAGCCTCAGCATCGGCATTCACGATTGACTTCGTGACAATACTCATTGATGGATTCCTCCGAAAAGCAAAATGTAACCAGATGTGTCTAAACTGGCGTTCATTTCTGAACGACTGAGCTGCTAGCCAGATGCCTTCTGAGTACCCGTTGGATATCCTTGAAAAGGCAACCAAAAACCCAGAGCCGAATCTTTGGCTAACTGACGTAGTAACTTTCAATACTCTACCCCAGTACTTCTCATCTACACGAGTGTGACTAGAAGTACACAAAGGGTTGAGGCTCAGCTACCTTCCGCAAACATTTTGCGGCATCAGGTTGTCATTCTTAGTTTTGTCGCAATATTTTGTAATCTTCTTCCTCAGGATTGACAGAAGTACCGTTGTTCTGTATGTTCCGGTCTTGCGTCAGCGGTTGGTTAATACGCAACAGATCAGCCTGAATTTTTGGTAGTCTAGTTCCTTATTGGGTTGTGAAGTGCGGGTTGCATCTGGAGCGTCAGTCGATTTTCCATTGCGCTTCTCAGATTCAAAACCCTCATTTTCCAGCTCTCAATGTTGGGTCAAGCAGAGGGTGAATAGTGGATATCCAAATTGGTAAGGGTAAATCTGCCCGCAGAGCCTACGGTATTGATGAGATTGCACTGGTTCCAGGTTCGCGCACGCTCGACCCATCTCTAGCAGATACCCGCTGGACGATTGGCGGCATTGAGCGGGAGATTCCCATCATTGCCAGCGCTATGGACGGTGTGGTGGATGTGCGCATGGCAGTGGCGCTGAGTGATTTGGGTGCGCTGGGCGTACTCAATCTGGAGGGTGTTCAGACGCGCTACGCCGATCCCAACGTGGTGTTGGATCGGATTGTGTCGGTAGAGAAGCATGAATTTGTGCCGCTGATGCAGGAGCTGTATGCCGAGCCGATTAAGCCGGAGCTGATTGAACGGCGGATTCAAGAAATTAAGCAGCAGGGTGGCATTGCAGCCGTCAGCGCAACGCCCGTAGGCGCAGCGAAGTTTGGGCAGGCGGTGGCTAAAGCAGGTGCCGATCTGTTTTTTGTGCAGGCAACGGTGGTGTCTACGGCACACCTATCGCCGGAGTCGGTGACACCGCTGGATCTGGCGGATTTTTGCCAGGAGATGCCCATTCCGGTCATCTTGGGCAACTGCGTTACCTATGACGTGACGCTGAATCTGATGAAGGCGGGTGCGGCGGGTGTGCTGGTGGGGATTGGCCCTGGCGCAGCCTGCACCTCTCGTGGCGTGTTGGGGGTGGGTGTGCCTCAGGTGACGGCGATCGCCGACTGTGCGGCTGCCCGCGACGACTACTACCGCGAAACGGGGAATTACGTCCCGGTGATTGCGGACGGCGGACTGATTACCGGTGGCGACATCTGCAAGTGCATTGCCTGCGGGGCTGATGGCGTCATGATCGGTTCCCCCTTTGCCCGCGCCGCCGAAGCGCCCGGCCGGGGCTATCACTGGGGTATGGCCACGCCTAGCCCGGTGCTGCCGCGTGGCACGCGAATTCGGGTGGGCACGACGGGGACGCTGCGCGAAATTTTGCGCGGCCCAGCCAAGCTAGACGATGGCACCCATAACTTTTTGGGTGCGCTGCAAACGAGCATGGGGACGCTGGGCGCGAAGGATCTGCGCGAAATGCAGCAAGTGGACGTGGTGATTGCACCGTCGCTGTTGACTGAGGGCAAGGTCTACCAGAAGGCACAGCAGCTTGGCATGGGTAAGTAACCTAAAATGGGTAAATAAGCCTATCCGTCAAGTAACAATCTGATAAATTTTTCGTCTATATTGGGCGATCGCCTGGTAACTCAGGTTCATTCCTTTACAATAAAAGTAGCGGAGACGCATGTTTCCGTTCACTCCTCACACCACACTTCGCCTGGACATTTATGTTCAGGCGATTCCTGATTTTGGGGTAAAAACTCGCTTTTCGTCTGGTTTTCTGAAGGATTTCAGGTAGGGCTAAACGATTTTTAGGCAAAATACTGTGCCCAGTTGTAAGGGATCTTACGGACTTAATCCTGGGTCTTACAACATAAAAGCTTAAAAATTAGGACTTACGCGGTTGGATAATTTTTCGCGGGCGCAGCCCGCGAAAAATTATTTGGGATCTATAAAACTCGTTTCAACTGCGTAAGTCCTGAAAATAAGCTTAAAAATAAAAGCTAAAAAGATCGGGCTGAGAAACACTATCAGACCGATCTTTACTAGAGACTTGCTGGGTTCAAAAGCGGGCGGCAACTTTACATCATGCCCATGCCGCCCATACCACCCATGCCGCCCATACCACCCATGCCGCCCATGCCACCCATGTCGCCGCCGGGGGCTGCCGCCGCAGGTTCAGGCTTCTCGACGACCAGCGCTTCGGTTGTGAGCACCATTGCCGCCACAGATGCCGCATCTTGCAGCCCAGAGCGCACGACCTTTGCCGGGTCGAGAATGCCCGCTGCAATCAGGTCTTCGTAGGTGTCGGTGAGTGCGTTGTAGCCCTTGCCAAAGGACATCTCGCGCACTTTTTCTACGACCACAGACCCTTCGACCCCAGCATTGTCGGCAATTTGCCGTAGGGGTGCTTCCAGTGCCTTGATGATGATGTTGGCTCCGATTTTCTCTTCGGCAGAGAGAGTTGCGGTAAAGTCACCCAGCTTTTGGCTCAGGTGTAGCAGCGTGGAGCCGCCGCCGGGAACGATGCCTTCTGCGAGAGCTGCTTTGGTGGCATTCAGCGCGTCTTCGATCCGTAGCTTTTTATCCTTCAGCTCAGTTTCGGTTGCAGCACCGACTTTAATCACCGCAACACCGCCCGTTAGCTTGGCGAGGCGCTCTTGCAGCTTCTCAGAATCATATTCCGAGTCGGTTTCGTCTAGCTCCTTACGAATTTGGGCGATGCGCTTGTCTAGAGCCACCTTGTCGGGGGCTTCAGCAACCAGGGTGGTGGTGTCCTTGGTGATTGTGACTTTGCGGGCAGTGCCCAGCATTTCCAGCGTGGCGGTGTCGAGGCTGAGTCCGATTTCCTCAGCGATCATTTGTCCGCCCGTCAGCACGGCAATGTCTTGCAGGATGGCTTTGCGGCGATCGCCAAAGCTCGGAGCCTTGACCGCGACCACATTCAGCACGCCCCGCAGCCGGTTTACGACTAGCGTGGCCAGCGCTTCGCCTTCCAGATCTTCCGCAATGATCAGCAGGGGCTGTCCGGCGCGGGCGATTTTTTCCAAAATTGGCACCAGGTCAGACAGGGAGCCGATCTTTTGTGCCGTGATCAAAATGGCGACATTTTCCAGTTCGCAGATCATCCGCTCGGTGTCGGTGACAAAGTAGGGCGAGATATAGCCCCGGTCGAATTGCATTCCCTCGACCACTTCCAGTTCTGTGGTGAGAGATTTAGACTCTTCGACAGTGATGACGCCGTCGCGCCCCACTTTCTCAACGGCTTCGGCGATGATCGCGCCGACGGCTTCGTCGCTGCCTGCAGAAACCGTCGCCACCTGGGCGATCGCATTCCCCTCAATGGGCTTGGCGATCGCGCCAATCTCTTCTACCAATTTGGCAACTGTCTTCTCAATTCCTCGCCGCAGGCTGATGGGGTTGGTGCCCGCCGCCACATTCTTCAGTCCTTCATGGATGATGGCTTGGGCCAGCACCGTTGCGGTGGTGGTGCCATCACCCGCTAGGTCTTTCGTTTTGGAGGCAACTTCGCGGATCAACTGCGCTCCGGTATTTTCTAGCGGATCTTCTAGCTCAATCTCTTTGGCAATCGTGATGCCGTCGTTCACAATCTGCGGCGCACCAAACTTTTTCTCTAGCAGCACGTTGCGTCCCTTCGGCCCGAGCGTCACACGCACCGCATTGGCGATCGCATTCACACCGCGCTCTAGCGCCTGCCGAGACTCTTCCTCAAACACAATGATCTTAGACATACCTTTGTTTTCGTTAAGCGCTCCTTCCAGAATTTAGCACTCTAATGGAGGAGATCGCTAAATCTCAGCGGCGATCGCCTTCTGGATTCTCTCCTTAGCTAGACGGGCGATCGCCCGGAACTTTGCTATTTTGAACAGCTTGTGGTTTGATTTTGACCACGCCAAACTGCTTGCCTTGCGAGGAGGTTGCCTGTGAAACGTCGCGCTATTCGCCCCACCGCCCTCACCCCCCGCCTACTGGCGCTGGCTTTGGTGGCGCTGCTATTTGGGCTGGTTTTTCGCACCATCAACATAGACAAAAAAGTTTATTGGCACGACGAAGTTTACACGTCGATGGAAATGACTGCTCAACGCCGCTCGGAGGTCGTCGAGCAACTTTTTACCGGGCGAATCGTGACGCGAGAAGAGTTGCAAGCGTTCCAGCGGTTTCGCCCAGAGCGCGGTTTGGGAGAATTGCTAACCTCTCTGGGACGTGAAGACCCGCAGCATCCGCCGCTGTATTACCTGATTGGGCGGTTTTGGGTGCGGCTGTTTGGCGATTCGGTGGTCGCAATGCGGAGTCTTGCAGTTGTCTTTGGGCTGCTGCTGCTGGTCTGTGCCTACTGGCTGTGTATGGAACTTTTTCAGTCCCCGGCGATCGCCCTGATGACGGTCGGACTGCTTGCCCTCTCGCCCTACCACGTCCTCTACGCCCAGGAATCGCGAGAATACAGCATGTGGGCGGCGCTGATTATGGCATCTAGCGCACTGCTGCTGCGGGCGCTGCGGTTAGGCACCTGGCCCCACTGGGCACTGTACGCGCTGAGCATTTCTGCTGGCCTCTACACCTTTCTCTTCACCGGGCTAGTGGGCATCGCTCATGGCGTATACGTTTTGTTGAATGGCGGCGTTTCTTATAAATGGGAAAAGTGGCGCATCACCCGCGCTGGAATTGCCTATTTAGGATGGTCGTTTGTGGCGATCGCCGCCTTTGCACCCTGGCTCTATTTTCTGGTGAAATATCGCGACGTTCTCAGCAATACGACAAGCTGGGCCAGAGAATCACTGCCGATGTGGATCATGCTCAAAGCATCGGCGCTCAACTTCAGTCGAATTCTAATGGATTTTGATTGGAATTCGGATGAGTTTGCGCTGTGGTGGCTCTGCATTCCCCTGCTGGTTTTAGAAGTCTATGCGCTGATCTTTATGCGGCGAAATGCGCCCCATCATGTCTGGACATTTGTCTGGACGCTGACGCTGGTGCCGCTGCTAATTTTGGTGTTGCCCGACCTAATTATGGGGGGACAGCGATCGATTGTGGGTCGCTATTTGGTGCCGAGTTTTCTGGGGCTGCATCTTGCCATAGGCTACCTGCTAACGATGAAAATCGAGGCTTTTGGGGCAAAAAATCGCAAGTTTTGGCAGGCGATCGCTCTTTCCCTATTCTTCCTTGGCTTTCTGTCAAATGTCGTCAGTTCTCAGGCAGAAACCTGGTGGAACAAGGGAATTAGTTATCATATTCCGGCGATCGCCCGCACGCTGAACGAAGCCAATCAACCAATTGTGATTAGCGATGATTTTGGGATCAATATCGGCAACCTGATCGCCCTCAGCTACCGCACCAATGATGACGTTCGATTTTATCTGTTTCCCCATCAAGGAATCGTCAACATTTCCCCCAGCCAGCTTCCGAATAGCCCCGACATTTTTGTGTTTTCTCTGCCAGAAGAAGATCGAAATCAAATTCAAATATCCCTCGGCAAACCCTTAGAAGAAGTCGGGTGGTATCTCTGGAAGATGTCATCTTCTAATTGACATAAACTTCAACAGAAGCTATCTAATAGAAGTCAATTGATATCTGATGGTAATTAATGTTAATTATTGATGGAGATATTAATAGAAATCAAGGGCAGAATTAGACAAAGCCCATATTGATAAAAAACGCCTGACCCTATTAGCAAGGGCAAAATTAGACAAAGCCCATATTGATAAAAAACGCCCGACCCTTGATCGGCAGAGCTTTCAAACACTCAGCAATTCAGGATCAGGCGTTAATCAAGTGCTGGCTAGTCCCAGCTCAAATTCGCGCTATGAAATCATCTTCATCCTTCGGAATAGCAGCGTCTACCCAGCAGCATTATCCAACGTTGACAAATGAACCAGCAGAGAAGCTGTGGGCATCAACCCCGTTGACCACTGCCAAAATTTCTTCATCCAGCGCAATCAGGGTCGAAGATCCGCTTTGGGCAATGAACAAGTCTGAGAAGCTCAGCCCTTCGGCTAGCCCGATCTTGTCGCGCCCAACATGGAAGTCCACAATTGTGTCAATGCCCTGGCCCGCCGCCAACACAAAGGTGTTGATGCCGCTGCCACCAGAGAAGTTGTCGCCGATGAGCGTGTCGTTGCCGAGTCCGCCCCAGAGCAGGTCGTCGCCATCATCGCCAATCAGCAGGTCATCGCCCGCTTCGCCATAGAGCATGTCGTTGCCCGCTTTACCAAAGAGGCGATCGTTCCCCGCGCCGCCGTAGAGGATGTCGTCCCCGCCCGGCTCGCCATTTTGGGCATCACTGACGTTGCGATCGCCCCGCACCAGGTCGTCTCCTGCCCCACCGTACAGGATATCGTTGCCCAGACCACCTGCTACAGTGTCGTCGCCGCCAAAGGCCACAATCACATCGCGCCCATCGCCGCCGACCAGCTCATCCGCGTCGTTGGTGCCGTCCTGATAATCGGGCAAAGAATCCATACCAAACAGCGTTTTGTACATGATCTGGTAAATCTCGGTGTTGTCCACCGTCGAATTCAGCAGATCGGCATTCATGCCGTAGGTTTTCGCTACCACGCTGCCCGAAAAGTCAGTCAAGCCTGCCCAAGCGGTCACAAAGTTCCCCATCTCACCATCTAGGCTGGGCTTAGCCTGGAACGTAGTCAGTGGGGTCACGCGTCCTTCGCTGCCATCCACTGGGTTTTGGAAGGTGCGGCTGTCGGTGGGGTTGGTAGGCAGGGTCAGGGCTGTATTAATAGTGTCGGGTAGGGCCGGCGCAAAGGGAGTCGGCTGCCACACCTGAATCCCACCCGCTTCGCTGTCGGCGGCCGTAATCAGCAGCGTGTTGGGGTCTGTATTGCGGATAAACTCCATCGCTACGCCGAGGGCTGCGTCAGCCCGCAGGGCAGCATCCAGCACACCCCGCGAGTTGTTGTTGTTGCCAAGGTTATCGGTGCCCTCTTCCTCGGCCACCACCATAAATCCGTTGGGGTTTGCTGCCAAAATGGGCAGCGCTGCCGCCAGCATTTCGGCAATTGTGGGTGGATCGGTCGGGGTGCCGTCGGGCAAAAACTGGCCGTAGTTATCCAGCCCAAGGGATTTATTGAGTTCTTCGGGGCGATCGTTGTAGGTATCCTCGGCAGCGAAAATGCCCAGAACCTTGCTAGTGCCTGCGGGCAGATTTTGCAACTCGGCTTTGGTATAAATCACCGTATAGCCCGCTGCCTTGGCCTCTTCGATGAGGTTGCGGCCATCGGTGCGAATGCCTGCTTCCCCAAAGCGGCCCACAGTGCCTGCTGGCAAATAGTGGATTTCGCCGCCACCCAGGATGATGTCTACGCCCGACTCTAGCACCTGTGCCGTAATGGTGGTTACGTCTCTCCGACTTTGCACTTCTGCCAGGAATGCACCCGTCCCTGGCTCGGCAATAAAGCCAGAGTTGATGACAGCGGTGGACTTGCCTGCGGCGATCGCCTCTTCCAAAATCGTTACACCGCGCTTGCCCGACCGCGACACCACTGGCTCCCCAAACTCATCCAGACCAAAAGAACCCGCCTGCGCCTTCACCCCAGTGGCATGGGTGACTGCGCCCGCATTGGACGTGCCCACAATCTGATCCCTCATGTGCCCCAGTAGACCCCAGAGTTTGACATCAGGTCATAGTTCAGCCGACCATCTGGCCCCTGAGACACAAAGCGAGCAAACCCATAAATCGACGGACTCGTGCCATCAGGATGGAAGAAAATAACGTTGCCCGTCTCTTTGGTGGGGGCAGGTGCCGGAATCGCCTGCGGCACTGGGCGATCGGGCAAATCTTCGCCAAACAGCGTCTCATACATGACCCGATAGATGTCGGTATTGTCGATCGTTGCTGGCAGCTTATCGGCGTTTAGCCCGTGCGCCTTGGTGACAATCGCCCCCGCAAAGTCGGGCGTGCCGGCCCAAGCTGCACCAAAGGTGTAGGAGTTGCCGCTGGCAGACGGTTTCGCCACAAATGCCGCCGTCCCCACGCCCCGCTGACCATCACCCGGATTCTGGAAGTCGGGGAAGTCGGGCAAGTTCAGCCCCGTCGGGTTGGTGCGGAAGTTGCCCACCGTTGTGCCTGTGTCGTCAATCTGCAAACCGCCCGCATCGCTGTCCGCAGCCGTAATAATCAGCGTATTGGGGTATTTTGCATAGAACTCCTTAGCCACCCCGATTGCTTCATCAGTGCGGATTAGGGCCTCTAGGGTGCCTGCGGCGTTGTTGATGTTGCCAAAGTTATCGGTTCCTTCCTCTTCTAGAACCGTAAACGACCCATTGGCAAACTTCGGGTTGCGCTCCAAAATCGTCTGGGCAGCCTTGAGCATCTCGCCTACGGTGGGAGCCGTTGGCACATAGGCCGGCGTATTGGTTGCGATCAGATTTTCCTCAACACCGCGCAGGTTTGCCTGGGGCGTGGGAATGTTGTCGTTGAAGGTATCTTCGTTGGCAAAAATTCCCAGTACCTTAAGGACGGTGGGATCTGCGGCAGCGGCTTTGAGCTGCTCCTCGGTGTAAACGATGGTATAGCCCAAGCTTTTGGCCAATTCGATCAGGTTGATGCTGGGGCGGATGTTAGAGGCTGTCGAGATAGCATCAAGCTGGGCGGCGGACTGGGCATAGACCGCACCCGCAGGGGGTTCAGTGCCCGCAGGCAAATAATTGACCAAACCGCCACCCAAAATTACATCAATCCCCGACTCCACGACCTGCCGGGTAATCTCTGCAAACTGTCCTCTAGGAAACGCCGCAAACCCTTGCGCTCCGTCGGGAACATCCCCTTGCCCCACCTTGGCGGCAAAGGCTCCTGAACCGGGTTCTGCAATCACACCAGAGTTAATTAGTGCCGTGGCTTTGTTGGCGGCTACTGCCTCCTGCATGATGGTCTGATTTTTGCCGGACAAGGCAGTGAGGTCGGTTTCAACAGGGCGGCCGGTGGCTTCGTCAATTACGGGATTACCATTTTCGTCGCGCACTAGCTCAAATCCGAAAGATTCGGCATAGACTTTAACCCCTGTGGCGTGGGTCACTGCGCCTCCATTGGAGGTACCCGTGAGCTGGTCTTCCATGTGGCCCAGGTAAATACGGGACTCGGAGAGGTTGTCCCAGTTGAGGCGGCTGTCGGGGCCGCCTGTGACCAAGCGAGCCATCGTGAAGTGTGCCGGACTCGTGCCATCTGGGTGGATGAAGATAACGTGGTTGCTTGCCATGATTAGCTTAAGAGAGCGGTAGATTGCATGAACAAAACGGACATATCGAAAACTTGGTTGCAGCCTTGTTGCAGTCCTGTTGCAGCCTTTTGTCGAAGCTTCCGGTTCTGCTTTTGCTTTCAGCCTCATTGAAGCCAAATTATTGCAGTCGAAAGTGGCCAGGCTTTTGATAGAAACCTAGTCAAACCATGCGCTCAATTTCTATGGGCTCAGCTTTGATGAGATCAAGCAACCTCCCATTAGAGGGCGATCGCCCCTCACTCAGACAAACCCTCACTCAGACAAAACGTATCAGCCTAGTCAAAAAAGTCCAGGCAAAAAGTCCAGGCAAAAAGTATCCAAAAACTCCCGGCTTTCTAGATTCAGCAGAATGCTGAGTATAGTGTTGCCAACACAAAACCTGACCAAAGAGTAAGCCAGAAGCATTGTGCGTCAAAGGATCTGCAAGAATAAAGGCTTTGCTAGAAATCTCTGACAAGATCAAAGACTCCAGCAAAGATGAAGCAAGATTGCTGAAAACCTGAGAACTAAGGGAGCAGAAATTATAAATACCTTGCAACTGCTTTGGCAGCAGCCTGGTGCAACAAGTTGACTACAACAAACTGTCACCAACTATCACCAACCACAGAATCCCATCGCAAGGTAAAGGTAGGATTTCAGGAACTTTAAGATTGGTTTTACGGAAGATTAAGCAAACATAACTCGTTGAAAAATTTCAGATAAAATACCGACACCTAAAATACTTGCGGACTTCAAGTAACCGATGAAACAGAGTTGAAAAAGGCACTGAAGGAAAGAGTCAAAGCAGCAAGTCAGTAAAGCGCAAATGGAGCGTTTCTAATGCTCAATATCTAATGCTCACTAATGCTCAACTAATGCTCAACAGTGTAAATAGGTTGACCGTTCATAGTAGTGACTTCAGTCGCCCTATCCACCGTTCGTAGTGGTGACTTCGGTATGGTGACTTCAGTCGCTCTATCCACGGCTAGCCCCTTGGAGGCAGACTAAAGGAGCAGACTAAAGTCTGCACTACAAAATAAGGGCAGAACTTCCGCCTCAGAGTATTAGAAATATCTTGACTACGGTTATTTCCTAAAGCCATCGGGAGACGCGAGTAGCTGCAAAACTCTAATCTTGCGAGGAGAGTTCTTTAAATTACATCAGCTTTGCTTATAACAAAAGTTAAAAAGCCTAATTAATTTTTGTTTACGTTTAAAGGAGTAATTACTCCTGATTAGTGCTAACTAGCGTAAACAAATGTCTCGTCTTGTTTATCAATTTGTATCGCTTGGGGCGTGAAACCTCCATTTGGCAAGCGTTTTCTGGTAAAACGATGGATGTAACGCTTTTTAAGCAGCAACAAAGCAGCAACAGTTAAGCGCTCCCAGCGCTGCGAGGCAGTCTAGTGGTGCTGCTGATTCTGTCGTTCTGGATCAAAGCTTTAGAGCCTAGATTTTTCTTCGCTTCTAGCTGCGCTTCTAGTACTGCTGTTGCCCTGTTGCCAACATTCAAAGCTGATTGCAAAACCTGTTTGAGAGGAGCCGACCTGCATGTTCACTCACGTCAAGTCCACAATCAGACACATCGTTCCCGACAACCTCAACGGGCGTGCGCTGATCAAGGTGGTCTATGTCGTGCTAGAGCCGCAATACCAAAGCGCTCTGTCTGCGGCTGTGCGTTCGATTAATGAAAGCAATCCCGATCTGGCGATCGAGATTAGCGGCTACTTGTTAGAAGAGTTACGCAGCGCTGAAAACTATGAAGCTCTGCAAAAAGACGTTTCGGAAGCGAATATCTTTATCGGTTCGCTGATTTTTATTGAAGAGCTGGCGGAAAAGGTGGTGGCGGCGGTGGAACCCGTGCGCGATCGCCTGGATGCCGCCATCGTCTTCCCCTCTATGCCTCAAGTCATGCGGCTGAACAAGCTGGGCAGCTTTTCGATGGCGCAACTCGGTCAGTCTAAAAGCGTCATTGGCGAGTTCATGAAAAAGCGCCGCCAAAAGCAGGGCGCAGGCTTTGAAGACGCGATGCTAAAGTTGCTCAACACCCTGCCCAAGGTGCTGAAGTATCTGCCGATGGACAAGGCGCAGGACGCGCGCAACTTCATGCTCAGCTTCCAATATTGGCTGGGCGGCTCGTCCGAAAACCTGGAAAACTTCTTGCTGATGCTGATCGACCGCTATTGCGACGTGCAGGCGCTGAAGTCTGCCACGCTGCAATACCGCGATCCGGTCACCTATCCCGACATGGGCATCTGGCACCCGCTGGCACCCCAAATGTTCGAGGATTTGAAGGAATATCTCAACTGGCATACGTCGCGGCGAGATATCGGGGCAGATATGAAAGACCCACTCGCGCCGACGGTGGGTCTGGTGCTGCAACGGACGCACTTGGTAACGGGCGACGATGCCCACTATGTGGCGATGGTGCAAGAGCTGGAAAGCATGGGTGCACGGGTAATCGCCGTGTTCGCGGGCGGTCTGGATTTTGCCAAGCCCGTGGACGTTTATTTCTATGACCCGCTAAGTAAGCAGCCGATTGTAGATGTGGTGGTGTCGCTGACAGGGTTTGCCCTGGTGGGCGGCCCGGCGCGGCAGGATCATCCCAAGGCGATCGAGTCGCTGAAGCGGCTGAACCGTCCCTATATGGTGGCGCTGCCGCTGGTGTTTCAAACCACCGAAGAATGGCAGGACAGCGACCTGGGCCTGCACCCGATTCAGGTGGCGCTGCAAATTGCGATTCCCGAACTGGATGGGGCGATCGAGCCGATTATTCTATCGGGTCGCGATGGCGCAACGGGTAAGGCGATCGCCCTGCAAGACCGGATCGAGGCGATCGCTCAGCGCGCCATGAAGTGGGGCACGCTGCGCCGCAAGCCGCGTCTGCAAAAGCGCGTCGCCATCACCGTGTTTAGCTTCCCGCCGGACAAGGGCAACGTCGGCACGGCAGCCTACCTGGACGTGTTTGGCTCCATCTACGAAGTCATGAAGGCGCTGAAGACCAACGGCTACGAGGTCGAAGACCTGCCGGAGTCTGCCGAAGCGCTGATGCAAGCCGTCATCCACGATGCCCAGGCGCAATACGCCAGCCCCGAACTGAACATCGCCCACCGCATGTCGGTGGAAGAATACGAGCGGCTGACGCCCTACTCCACTCGCCTGGAGGAAAACTGGGGCCCACCGCCCGGACACCTGAACACCGATGGACAAAACCTGCTGGTGTTTGGCAAGACCTTCGGCAATGTGTTTATCGGCGTGCAGCCGACCTTTGGCTACGAGGGCGACCCGATGCGGCTGCTGTTCTCTCGTTCCGCCAGCCCGCACCACGGTTTTGCCGCCTACTATACCTACCTGGAAAAAATCTGGAAGGCGGACGCCGTGCTGCACTTTGGCACCCACGGGTCGCTGGAGTTCATGCCGGGTAAGCAGATGGGCATGTCCAACGAGTGCTATCCCGACAGCCTCATTGGCACGATTCCCAACCTCTATTACTACGCGGCGAATAACCCCTCGGAGGCTACCATCGCCAAGCGTCGTGGCTATGCCGAAACCATCAGCTACTTGACACCGCCCGCAGAAAATGCCGGTCTGTACAAAGGGTTGAAGGAACTGAGTGAACTGATTGCGTCTTACCAAACCCTGAAGGATTCGGGTCGTGGCGTGTCGATCGTCAATGCGGTTGTCGAAAAGTGCCGCCAGGTCAACCTGGATAAAGACATTGCTCTGCCGGAAACCGATGCCAGCGAACTGTCGGCAGAAGACCGCGACACGCTGATCGGCAAAGTCTACATCAAACTGATGGAGATTGAGTCTCGCCTGCTGCCCTGCGGTCTGCACGTGATCGGCAAACCGCCGACCGCAGAAGAGGCGATCGCCACTCTGGTTAACATCGCCAGCCTCGATCGCCCGGAAGACGGCATCAAGAGCCTCCAGCGGATCATTGCCGAAAGCATCGGCCGCGATATGGATGAGGTCTACAAAGGGAGCGATCGCGGCGTTCTGGAAGACGTGCAGTTGCTCTACGACATCACCCAGGCAGTTCGCAAAGCCGTCGCCGCAATGGTGCAAGAGCAGATCGATGCCGACGGGCGCGTGTCCCTCGTCACCAAGCTCAACTTCTTCAATTTGGGCAAGAAGGAGCCGTGGATCGAAGCGCTGGCGGCAGCGGGTTATCCCAAGGTCAACGCCGACGATATCAAGCCGCTATTTGAGTATCTGGAGTTCTGCCTGAAGCAGATTGTGGCAGATAACGAACTGGGCGCACTGCTGCAAGCCCTGGAAGGTGAGTATGTCTTGCCTGGCCCCGGCGGCGACCCAATTCGCAATCCCGATGTGCTGCCAACGGGCAAGAACATTCACGCCCTCGATCCACAGTCGATTCCCACGCTGGCAGCAGTGCAGTCGGCCCAGATCGTGGTCGATCGCCTGCTAGAACGCCAAAAAGCAGACACCGGAGCCTATCCCGAAACAATCGCCTTCGTTCTCTGGGGCACCGACAACATCAAGACCTATGGTGAATCGCTGGCGCAAGTCATGCTCCTGGTGGGGGTGCGCCCGGTTCCGGATGCGCTGGGCCGCGTCAATAAGCTGGAACTGATCCCGCTGGAGGAATTGGGCCGCCCCCGCATTGATGTGGTAGTGAACTGCTCTGGCGTATTCCGCGATCTGTTCATTAACCAGATGAATCTGCTGGATCGCGCTATCAAAATGGCAGCCGAGGCGGATGAACCAATCGAGATGAACTACGTTCGCAAACATGCGATCGAGCAGGCGAAGGAGTTGGGTGTAGAGTTGCGTCAGGCTGCGACTCGCGTATTCTCGAATGCATCCGGTTCCTATTCCTCCAACGTGAATTTGGCGGTGGAAAATAGCACCTGGGAAAGCGAAGCCGAGCTTCAAGATATGTACCTGTCGCGTAAGGGCTTCTCGTTCAACTCCGACAATCCCGGTGTGATGGACGATTCTCGCCAGGTGTTTGAGACGGCGCTGAAGACGGTGGATGTGACGTTCCAAAACCTGGATTCTTCCGAGATCTCGCTGACGGACGTGTCCCACTACTTCGACTCTGACCCCACGAAGGTTGTGTCGCGTCTGCGGAAAGACGGCAAGCAGCCCACGGCTTTCATTGCGGATACTACGACCGCCAACGCTCAGGTGCGTACTCTGTCGGAAACCGTCCGGCTGGATGCCCGCACCAAGCTGTTGAATCCCAAGTGGTATGAGGGGATGCTGTCCCACGGCTACGAGGGTGTCCGGGAACTTTCGAAGCGTCTAGTCAACACGATGGGCTGGTCGGCGACAGCGGGCGCGGTGGACAACTGGGTTTACGAAGACGTGAACACCACATTTATCGAAGATGAGGAAATGCAGAAGCGTTTGCTGAACCTCAACCCCAACTCTTTCCGCAAGATTGTCAGCACGCTGCTGGAGGTCAACGGTCGCGGCTATTGGGAAACCAGTGAGGAAAACCTGGAGCGCCTGCGCCAGCTTTACCAAGAGGTGGAAGACCGGATCGAAGGGATTGAGTAGGAATGAGGGGTTGGGGGTTAGGGGTTAGGCCTGAGCGCTTAGCCCTTAGCAACGTAACGCTTTTGGCGATCGCTGCATGGCCCTGTTCTCTGCCCCCTGTTCTCTGACGCTGGCCTGCCGGATGACATCAAAAAGCCCCTGTTTCTGGCACTACGCCAAGCAGCAGGGGCTTTTGTTTACACCTTTATCCAGGCTGGATTGCAGACCGGTCTTCTAGTTTGAGGTCTGGCTGTGCATCAGAGGGCGATCGCCCTCTGATGCGAGAAAAGGGCGATCGCCCTTTTCTGCGCTAAACCGACACTCTAGCGACGGCGACCGGGCCGGCGGCCACCCTCGTCATTGCTGCCGCCCCGAGGACGCGAGTTGCCAGGGTCGCAGCCTTCTGCCCCGTTGCCAATGCCCTGATTGCAACTGCTGCGGCGACGACCGCGACGATCGTCGTCATCATCGTCGTCATCATCGTCGTCATCATCGTCGTCATCATCGTCGTCATCATCGTCATCGTCGTCATCATCGTCCCAGTCATCATCATCGTCGTCATCATCGTCCCAGTCATCATCATCGTCGTATTCGCATTCACGGCTGCATCCGTCGTAGCTGTAGTCGCCATCCGAACCGATGAGCACGATAGAGCCGCGTGAGGTGCCAATCCGCTCGTATTGGGTGATCAGCTGCGTGACTTCATAAACTGTGGAGGTGCTGATAGTGACCACCTCGAATCGGCTGCCAGGATAGGACACCAGCGATGGAGCCAGCGCCGAGCGGAACACCGAAATCGTCCGGCTGACCAGCGAGAAGCTGCCCGTCTGGAACGAGTTGACGTAGGTGCAGGTGTTTGGCGGATTGGGCAGACCGCGCACTGCAAACAGGCGGGTGTCGATGCCCTGGGTGCTGGGCAGGAAAGTGACGCGGCTCTCCTCATAGCGACTGCCGCTGATGCGGGTGAAGTAGTCGTAGATCGTTGCGCCCTGGTCGATGGAACCATTGCGATCGCCATCTACGCCATACACGGTTCGCACCAGTCGGGCATCGGAGCGCTGGCTAGGCAGCACCAGGTTCACGGCGGCAAAGCTCGACAGCAGTTCAAACTCGCTATAGCCGACAAACTGGTTTTGCAGCGTGTAGAGGCGCACCACGACGCGATCGCCCTGCCGCAGCCCGCGCACAAACTGAGCGCGCTGGTTCATGCGATAGCGAAAATCGCCAAGCAGCCGCTCCTCTTGATAGCCGCGCTCGGTTTTGGACTTCACCGACAGCCGCGCAATCACGTCGGGATACGTCACCTGAGATTGCAAAATCGCTAGGCTAAAGTTGCCCTGCTCATCATTGCGGCTGGGGCGGGCGGCTGGACGTGGACGGGGCGTCGTCGCCTGGGGGCGATCGGGGCGGCGACCGGGGCCGTTGGGTTCAGTCCGCACTGTTTCGGTGACGACGGTTTCGCGGGTCATAATGACGTTGCCGCTTTCGACTCGAGAAACAGTCGTTTGGGGCAGCGATGCGTAAGTCTGGGTCGATTCCCAAGACACCTGCTGGTTGCGGCGGCTTTGTACGTCATAGCTGACCCGCGCCACCGACCGCAGCTCCAGCGTGTTTAGGTTGACCGATCGCCCAATTTGGGTTTGCAAATCGCTCCAACTGACAAACTCTGGCGGCAGCACCAGCCGTCCACCGGGGCTGGCAATCAGGCGAGCACCCCGCGTGGTGTAGACCTGCTGCCAGCGACCGTTGAGCCGCGCAAAGATTTGATACACCACGTTGGCATAGCTGGTTTCGGGCTTTTCCAGCACATCCAGTTGCAGCACCAGCCCGGCCAAATCCTGCCGAGAATCCAGCACACGGGCCACGGTCAATGCCGCATCCCAACCTTGCTGGCGCTGGCTGACGCGCACGGCTGCGGCTGGGCGGGTTTGAGCTTGCAGCAGCGGTGCATGTCCGCTCACCATCAGCGTGGCTGACAGCAGGGCGATCGCCAGCTTGCGGGCCGAGCCGCGAGTCAGCGCCAGCGCCGACAGCGAAAGGTGGGGCTTGACTTGTTTCGTCATCGTGAAATTCCTTTGGGATTGGTAAAGGTGAACGAAATCGGCTCGACGATCCAGGTCTACCCTGGGCAAATCCAGGGCGATCGCGAGCATGGGTGACTCCCTGTTGAGCGAATGCCGCTCTCTACCAGACTTTCCAGATCTGGGAGGCGGCCGAATGCGCTATAAAATCCTCAACGGCTGAAATAGCGGGCGCACCAAAAACCGCGCCACGGCAAAACCTAGAACAGAGTCAGGTTTCCCAGAAAATTGTGGAAACGCTCCTTCCTGTTGTTGCACTGGGTGCGGACGGCGATCGCCGCTATTTGTTTGCCATGACCTCAAAGTTTTTCAAATGTTCCTGACGAGTTAATCAAGAGTGCGTAAACCTCTAGGGGAAAAGTTCAAACTGAGATAAAGCTAGTTCCGGCAGGCGATGGTTTGCTGAGAGTTTTTCCGCAAATCTGCCCATACTAGGAGTAAGATTTTGCCAAATGTTCCTCTAGCAGCTTGACTACTTCCTGACTCATCCTGCTCCGCTAGACGGTACCCCGGCAGCTTCTAAACAGAATGCTTGAGAGCGAGTATTGCCGTGTTGCCTCCAGTGATTGACGAGGGAAGCTTTTTCCCCTTCAAGTTTTGGTTTAAGAACCGCATTCAAGATGGTATGCACTATCGCAGCGAGCTGTACTATCGCCTGCACACGGTGGAATCTCAGCAGCGAGCGCGGCTGTATCATTTTGCCTGTCGGATTGCCCAACGCGAGACGGTGGCGGTAAGTGCCAATGAC
Organism: Cyanobacteria bacterium J069; assembly: GCA_003695655.1. Classification (GTDB taxonomy): domain Bacteria; phylum Cyanobacteriota; class Cyanobacteriia; order Elainellales; family Elainellaceae; genus Thermoleptolyngbya. The sequence goes on along the minus strand of RFIF01000537.1, from coordinate 8,464 downwards.
CACACATGCAGCATTTGGGTGAGCCTGCGTAGCGCCAGTGCCCGCGACGAAGGGGCGATCGCCCTGCTGCTAGACGAGCTAATGGGGATGCTGGCCAGCCCCAGCTATACGCCGCCTTCTCTGAATGGGCGATCGCCCTTCGAGCTAAATTAAGCGATGATCAGCGCTGAGTAATGTCTGGCGAAGCAATGTCTGGTGAAGCAATGTCTGGCGAAGCAATGTCTGGCGAAGCAATGTCTGGTGAAGCAATGTCTGGTGAAGCAATGTCTGGCAAAGGCCTTGGCAACCTCTGGGTCATCCTTTCATGGCCGCCAATTCGTGCCAGAATAAGGGCTAAAGGATTAAGAACTGTTAACACCGCTCCGTTTTCTGAACCCAGCATCCTATGCCATTTTTGCATGTGCCCCCAACCTGGCGGATTTCTGAAAACGCCGTCACTGCCGAAGCCGCATTTTTGAACCGTCGCCGCTTTCTGAAGACGATGATTGGCGGGGGGCTGGCCCTCTCGACGCTGCCACTGGTGGGCTGTCAGGCTGCTCAGGCTCCGATTGCTGAGGAGCTGGCGGGCACGAAGGCACTAAAGGCGATCGCCAATCCCGCCTTTCAGGATGCGGGTCGCCCCCTTACGGGCGAAGTCCTGGCTGCGACCTACAATAACTTTTACGAATTCGGCAGTTCCAAGACCATCTGGCAAGCCGCCCAGGCATTGCCCACCGACAACTGGAAGCTAGAGGTCACCGGTCTGGTCAATAACCCCAAAACCTATGACCTAGACGACTTGCTGACGCGGTTTCCCCTGGAGGAGCGCATCTACCGCTTCCGCTGCGTCGAAGCCTGGGCGATGGTGGTGCCGTGGCTGGGCTTCCCGATGAACGCCCTGCTGCAAGACGTAGACCCTCGATCTTCGGCCAAATTCGTCCGCTTTACCTCCTACTTTGACCCGGCGATTACCAAGGGCCCCAGCTTCCCGCCTGCTCGCTTTTTGCCGTTTCCCTATACCGAAGGGCTGCGGATCGAGGAAATGGCTAACGATCTGGCTTTCTTTGCCGTCGGCATCTATGGCCACACCCTGCCCAAACAGCACGGCGCGCCTATTCGCATGGTGACGCCCTGGAAGTACGGCTTTAAAGGCGCAAAATCCCTCGTCAAGATCGAGTTTCTCGACTCGCAGCCCGCTACTTATTGGAACACGCTCAGCCCCAACGAGTATAAGTTTGAGGCGAATGTGGAGCCGGACGTGCCCCATCCGCGCTGGTCGCAGGCCAAGGAGCGGCTGATCGGCCCCGGCAACCAGTATTCCTGGGAAGAAGTGCCGACGTTGCCCTATAACGGTTATGGCGAATTTGTTGCCGATCTCTACGCCTAGTTGGTTCTATGAGCCTCGCCATTACTCCAGATTTTGCCAGACCTGTTTAAGATAAAGCCATTGCGATCGCCCGTGGAGTGGTTTCCACGGCTCACAGCAGGGCTTTTGTCTCATGTCTTCTCCCCTCTGGCCGTATGTTACCTCTGGCATTCCTGATGACCGCTTTGAGCAGCTTCCTGGCATTCCGCTGAGCAAGCGAGAAATCCGGGTGTTGCTGCTGTCGCAACTGCGGCTGCGGCCGGATGCCGTGCTCTGGGATATTGGCGCAGGCACGGGCACGATTCCGGTAGAAGTGGGGCTGCTGTGTCCGCTGGGCAAGGTTTATGCCATCGAGCGCGACGGGGAAGTGGCGAGCTTGATCCGCCGCAATTGCGATCGCTTTGGGGTGAAAACGGTGGAAGTTGTTGAAGGCAGTGCGCCAGAGTGCCTGAGTGACCTGGCCGATCCGCCGGATTGCGTCTGTGTGGAAGGGGGACGCTCGGTCAAGGCGATTTTGCAAGCAGCCTGGAGCTATTTGGTGCCGGGGGGACGGGTGGTGGCGATCGCCACGAATCTGGAGACGCTCTATGCTATTTCGGAATGCCTGTCCAGCCTCCAGGTGCGCAATGTCGAAGTCGTGCAGTCGGTGATTAATCGCCTGGAAAATCGAGGCATTCATCAAGTCTTTGCTGCGCTCGATCCCATGTTTATCGTTAGCGGAGAGAAAGGCGAGTAGCAGCCAGGCGGACATACCCCTCATCCCAGAATCTCATTCCAGAATCTAAATAAAACTCGTTTCAACTGCGTAAGTTCCGTACATAGCTTGATCCCATAAATGTTTCGCCCAACTCCTCAAACGATTGCGCCTGGGAGTGCCGGACAACCAGCGCTCCCCTAAACACACCCTTACAATAAGTAAATCGAGGCGCAGCCTGCTAGGGATTCACGTCAAAGTGTGCCAGAGTAGTCTTTAATCTTCGCTTAAGTCTTTCTTTACTGGCTCTTTATTCTCTATGGCATCGCCTCGGGTTCTCAGCGCTATTATCGCCATTATTCTTGCTCTGGGGATGCTCTGCTTGGGCGGCTGGTATTTTACCGTCGGCGTAGCGCTTATGGTGTATCTGGGGCAATTGGAATATTTTCAACTTTGCCGCACTAAGGGCATGGCCCCCGCCGCCAAAACCACCCTCGCTGTCAGCCAACTGCTGCTGGTGATCTCCACGCTGTCGCCTACGCTGGCCGATGCGGTCGTCCCGGTGGCGGGCACTTGCATCTGTTTCTATCTGCTGTTTCAGCCCAAGCTGGCGACGATCGCCGATATCTCAGCGTCAATTTTGGGACTGTTTTACGGCGGCTATCTGCCCAGCTATTGGATTAGGCTGCGATCGCTCGGCCAGTCCGACGTCAACAACCTGCCACTGAATGGCTTTGTGCCCCTGTCTTGGGCAGATTGGCAGGCCCTGCCGCCGGGGCTAACGACGATGCTGATTGCGTTTGGCTGTATCTGGGCGGCCGATATTGGCGCTTATGTATTCGGCAAGCTGATTGGCAAGACCCGCCTGTCGGTCATTAGCCCCAAGAAAACGGTAGAAGGCGCAGTGCTGGGCGTGCTGGGCAGCGTGGCGGTGGGCACGCTGGGGTCGTGGCTGCTCAGGTGGCCGGGTTTCCCGCTGACGGGCATGGCGCTGGGACTGATCATTGGTATTGCCAGCCTGCTGGGCGACCTGACGGAATCGATGATGAAGCGCGATGCGGGCGTGAAGGATTCGGGACAACTGATTCCTGGCCACGGCGGCATTCTCGATCGTGCCGATAGCTATGTGTTCACTGCGCCTCTGGTTTACTACTTTGTGACGCTGCTGCTGCCGCTGCTGCCCACGTAAATTTGCCAGCGGTGCTCATTGGGACTGGCGGCGGGCGGTGTAATTGTAGGCGGCGATCGCCAGCACAATCATCGCAAACGAAAACAGCGTCGTCAGCGTACCTAGCGCATACAGGGCGGGCGAGGTGACGTTGGTGGTCATGCCAAAGATTTCTAGCGGCAGCGTGTTCTTTTGTCCTGACACGAGCGACGTGCGCGTAAATTCGTCGTAGGACAGCGTAAAGCCCAGCAGCCCGATGCCGATCAGCGCTGGCAAAATCAGCGGAAACACAATCTCCCAAAAGGTCTTGGTGTCGTTTGCGCCCAAATCTCGCGACGCTTCTTCATAGGACGGATTAAATCGGTTGAAAATGCCCAGCATGATCAAGAACGCAAAGGGCACCGTCCAGGTGAGGTGGGCGCCTAGCCCAGAGGTAAACCAGTTGGTTTCCAGATCGAGCACCTGGAACACGATGCCGATGCCCAGAGAAACCAGCACGCTGGGCACGATCAGGCTGGCGATCGTCAGGTAAAACAAGGTGGCGGAGCCTTTGAAGCGCTGTCGAAAGGCAAGGGCAGACATCACGGTGACGATGACCGACAGCAGTGTGACCGTCAGTCCGAGGGCAAGCGATCGCCAGAAGGCATCGGTAAAGTTGCCCACGCGCTGCTCTTGAAATACCTGCCCCAACCAGTAAAAGCTAAAGCCTTTCATCGGAAAGGTGAGCGTGCCCTCTTCGCCTTGAAACGACAGGGTGAAGATGGCCAGCATTGGCCCATAGAGAAACAGCACAAATAGCCCAAAAAAGGCAGCCAGCAAATAGTAAGTCAGGGAGCGTTTTTGTAGCATTACAACTCCTTGCGGATATCAACAACACGCAAAATCGCCATCACCAGCAGCAGCGTCACCAGCAGCAAAATCACCGCATTGGCCGCCGCAAGGGGATATTGCAAGCTGCCGATTTGAGTTTGAATCATCTTGCCAATGGAAGCCGCCTGTCCGCCGCCCATCATCCGCACTGTGACAAACTCGCCCATCACCAGCGTCACCACAAAGATGGAGCCAATGGCAATGCCGGGAGCCGCCAGCGGCAGGATGATTTCTTTAAGAATTTGAAAGCCGGATGCGCCCATATCGCGTGCGGCTGTAATGAGACTGCGGTCAATCCGCATGAGGCTGTTGAAAATTGGCGCGATCATGAAAAAGTTGTACAGGTGAACCATCCCCAGCACGATCGCAAAGTCGGAAAACAGCAGCCATTCGATCGGCTGGTCGATCAGCCCCAGCCCGGTTAAAAAGCTATTGACTAAGCCTTCTTTGCCCAGCACGGGCACCCAGGAAATCATCCGAATAATGTTGGAAGTCCAGAACGGCACTGTACACACTAAAAAGAGGATGATTTGCCACTTCTGGTCTTCGACGAAGAATGCCAGAAAGTAGGAAACCGGAAAGGCGATCGCCAAACAAAAGAACCACACCAGGAACACGTACTTGAACGTATTCAGGTACGTCCTGAGCGTTACGTCAGAGGTAAACACGCTCTTGTAATTATCTAGCGTGAAGCCAGGAATCATCTGAATGCCGTCAAATTGCCAAAAGCTGACGAGCAAAATCATTAAGATCGGCAAGACTAAGAACAGCACCAGCACCAGCGTTTGCGGCGTCACTAGGGCATAGGGCTGAATGGTTTTCCAGGATTTCAGCATGGCAAGTTGCTTGGCATAAGTGCGGCTTTTTGAGAGACTTGAGTGACTCAAAAAGCCGCAATGGTTAGAAATTCAGAGGACGATTAGAGGGCGATCGCTAGGAGGCAATAAACTCGTTCCACTTCTGCACGAGATATACGTTCTCCTTCATCGTCGAGTTCCAGCACACAATATTGCCGAAGCGCTCTTTGAAGGAACCGCCATCGCGGACTGCGCCCTGCTTCTCCAGCGTCTTGCCAAACGGGTCTACCATATCTTCCGAGGCAGGCTTGCCTTCATACCAGAAGTCCCACTCCGCCTGAGACATATACTTCTTGGCGTTTTCCGGCGCGGCGCTATAGTAGCCCTGCCGACCGAGGAAAGAACCAACCCAGCCTTCTAGCATCCAGTTGATATAGTCGTAAGCCGCATCAAGCTGAATGCCCGACAGGTTCTTGGAAAGACCAATGCCGCCGCCCCAGCCGCGATAGCCTTCCTTCAGCGGCGCATAGATACATTCAGTGCCTTTGGACTTCACAGCCGTCACCGCAGGCGACCACATCGATTGCAGCACCACCTCGCCTGCGTTCATCAGGTTCACCGACTCGTCAAAGGTTTTCCAGAAAGCGCGGAATTGGCCCGCCCGCTTCTGCTCCTTCAGGATGTTCGTAATCTGGTCAATTTCTTCGCGGGTCATGTTGCCCTTATCCGCGAAGGTCATCAGCCCCAGCGACTCAGCCACCATCGCCGCATCCATGATGCCGATTTGGGGAATGTCGAGAATCGAGGTCTTGCCCTTAAATTCAGGGTTGAACAACTCGCCCCAAGTTTCAATCTTGCGGCCCACCAGATCCGGACGATAGCCCAGCGTGTCGGCGTTGTACTGGAAAGGAATCAGCGTGGCATAGTCAGTCGGGGTAGATGAAAACTCTTTAGAGTCAGGCCCCGTCAAATATTGCACCCGATAGGGAGCAGTGCCCTGTGACTGCTCCACGGGCATTCCCTCAAACTTGCCCTGAGTAAAGAAGGGCACAATCTTGTCATAATCTTTGACTCTGCTGATGTCGATGGGCTGGAGATTGCCCGACGGCACCACCAGCGGCAGGCTAAAATATTCCCCGTCAAAAATGTCGTATTGCTTGGGCTGGGTGATGGCAATCTGGTTGTTTTCTTCAGTGCTGAGGGCGCGCATGTCCAGTTTGAAGCCCAAGTCTTCTTGCGCTTTGTCGCGGACTTCGTTAATCTGCGAAACGCCAGTGCCGATCAGCCGCAGGGTGACATCCTTGGTCTGATTGGTGTTGACCTGGGGCCCAGTAGCGGGGTTGTTGGGGGTGCCTACGGGGGCTTCACTGCGGGCGCAGCGGGTGGCGGCCAGGGCTGCTCCAGCGGCGAGACCAGTGCGAATCACTTGACGACGAGAAATTTTAGCCATAGTGCGTAAATTGTGGAGTGTAAACTTCTTCTTTGACAGGCTCTGCCTAGATGCGCTCTGCGGTTTGCGATCTGCGATCTTTGCGATCTGCGGTCATGTCGCCAGCAGGCAGGCGGATCAGCGCCTCGGGGCGACTGCGATAGGTTGGTGCGATAAACTACAGTGCGACATCACTAATGCGACATCAATGCGACAGAAAAACACAGTCCTCAGCTAGCCAGCTTAGAGAGGCAACCTGCCCTTCCTGGAGTGACTGAGTGGCCCAGTCGGTGCTGCGAACTTTATACATCACTTCTTGTCCTGTTTTTTCGAGAGCCAGCGTGACCCGCGTGACATAGCCTGTGAACTCAATGGCGACAATGCGGGCGGTAACTTGGTTGATTAGAGCATTGGGGGAGGTGCTGGCTTCTGATAGCGGCTCCACCTTGACCCGGTCTGCCCGGACGCAGCAAGCAGCGGTTGCGCCAGCTTGAGCATAGTCGCCTCGACTCAGCAGCGTTCCCAACTCCGGCACCTCAAGCTGCACCAGATAACCCTGAGCGTCTTGGATGGCTTGGCTAACGATGCCGCTGAAGATGTTGTTGTCGCCCGTGAACTTGGCTACGAATTGGGAGATGGGCTTGGCGAAAATTTCTTGGGGTGTGCCGACCTGGTCAATGCGACCGTGATCCATGACCACAATCATGTCGGAGAGCGAGTAGGCTTCGTCCTGGTTGTGCGTCACCTGGATAAAGGTCATGCCAAATTGCTTTTGCAGGCGGCGCAGTTCTCCTCGGGTTTTGACCCGCAGGTTTTCGTCGAGGGCGCTGAGGGGTTCGTCGAGCATCAGCACTTGGGGGCGGGTGACGAGCGATCGCGCTAGGGCGACGCGCTGCTGCTGTCCACCGCTGAGCTGGGCTGGCTTGCGGCTGGCAAACTGGCTCAGTCCGACGGTTTCTAGAATTTCACCCACGCGCTGATCGCGTTCGGGCTTGGGTATGTCGCGCATCCGCAGCCCAAATTCGACGTTTTGCCAGACGGTTTTGTGGGGAAACAGGGCGTAGTTTTGAAACATCATGGCGGTGCTGCGATCGGCGGGCGGGAGGTCGTTCACTCGCACATCGCCGATATACACATCGCCGCTAGAGATGTCTTCATGGCCGGCAATCATCCGCATGGTTGTCGTCTTGCCACAGCCGCTTGGCCCTAGTAGGCAACAGTAGGAGCCTGGGGGAATGTCGAGGGTGATGTTTTCCACGGCCGTAACCGGGCCATATTTCTTAGTGACAGCACGCAGAGATACCCCCACAGTTGTTGAGGGAATGTCGTAGGTATCGGGAGTAGCGCTGGCAGTGTGGGTGTCTCTGGAGGTCGAGACGGGTGAATGAGTCATAGCAGCTTCCTTGAAATAAAACCTTGCATCTCCACGAGCAGTCAAAGAGAAATCCGTGATCTAGTGCAAACGCTCATTGCAAACGCTGATTGTGTAATTTGATACCAAGTAAGTTGAGTTAGCGAATGCTGAGTCTGCACGAATGCCTATCAATAAAAAGCTTTGGTCAACTATAAGTTGTATAGAGCATTACATTTATATGGTCACGAGTTTTGAAAGGACGCTGATTTTCGGTGCAAACTTTTCAAATGGGCAACTCTCTGTAGGTTGAATTTTGGCTTGGGCGATCGCCCAGATGCGATCGCTTCTTGAGGTCATCAGCTTACAAGTGTGTCCGTAGTAGATAGCCCTGATGGTTAGCCCTGACAGATAGCCCTGACAGATAGCCCTGATGGTTAGCCCTGACAGTTAGCTGATGGTCAACACTGGCTGAGCAAAGTCGGCCATTGCCAACTCTGGATGCCAACTCTGGATGCCAACTCTGGATTTGTATCGTTTAACTCGTGTTTGCTTAGTGTGTGTTAGGTCAGGGCAGGTTTGCACGGGTCGGCACTCTAACCGCCTGCATCAATAACCGCCTGCATCAATTGTGATGTCAGTTAACTCGTCAGATAACCAGGTTGAAGAAGTCTAGCCTGAACTGAGGGTTGGGTAAGGGTTAGCCAAATATTCCTTAACTTTACGCGATGTGCAACTAAGGTTTTGCAAAGAAAGTCTCACCCTACGAAGCTAGAAGTACAACCTCTCTAGTTCAGGTGAGACCAATGT